>DATDUA010000088.1:0-3078 GCA_035290605.1 Candidatus Nanoarchaeia archaeon | reverse complement strand
TTTTTAAGCCCTGTTTCTTTCTATCTTTCATGAAAACCAACAAAGTTCAAAAAACCCATTTTGCATCATGCTGCCTGAATGGCATTGCTGAAGGTTGCAAACTCTGTGTTAAGGGCAGGAAGCTCGTTCTGTTTATTTCTGGCATCTGCAAGATTGGATGCTATTACTGCTCTTTAAGCAACAAGAGAAAAAACATTGACAGGATATGGGCAAATGAAAGAATCTGCAATAGCACAAAAGACCTGATAAAAGAGGCAAAAGAAAGCAATGCAACAGGCGCGGGAATAACAGGAGGAGACCCTTTGATATGCCTGGGCAGAACGCTAAAGTATGCAAAAGCCCTGAAGAAGGCATTTGGAAAGAAATTTCATATTCACATCTACCTGCCGACAAGATATGCAACTGCAGGCAAGCTAAAGAGGCTATCGGGATATATTGATGAAATCAGATTCCATCCGGAATTTTTATGCAGAAAGCAAAGCAAAACAGAGGCAGAAAAGGACATTCAAAAAATAAAGATGGCTGGTTTATTCTTTGCAAGGCAGAACATCGGAATTGAGCTGCCCTTGCTGCCTCGCAAAAAGAAAGAGATTTTTAAATTTATTTTAAAGATTAAAGATTGCATTGGATTTGTAAATCTTAATGAGCTTGAAATCAGCGATACCAATCTTGATTTGATAACAAGAAAATACAAGCTAAGGGAAGGTGGCTATGTTGTTTCCGGCTCTAAAGAGGCTGGCTTGTGGATTTTAAAGCAGTGTGAAAAAGCAAAATTAAGGCTGAAGGTGCATTTATGCACAGCAGAGCTGAAAAACTGGCACCAATACAGAAATCGGCTGAAAAGGCATAAAATCCTGCCTTATGGAAAAAGAACCAAGGATGGAACTGTGGTTTATCTTGCGATTTATGCAAGAAATAAAGGAGAGCTCGATAAGCTAAAGAAAAATATTAAAGGTAAAAAGTTTATTGACAGCAAGAAAAAAAGGGTAATCCTAGATGAAAAAACAGCAGAAAAGCTTGCAGGCAGATACAAAATAAAAAGAGTTGAGGAATGCCCTACCTTTGACGGAGATGAGGTTGAGAGCGAGGAGATAGAATGACAAGCATAGATTTGGAGAGAATAAAGCAACAAAAATCAATTTCAGAGCTGATAGAGTTCTCTATCTTAAACATAGACAAGCCTTCGGGACCAACCTCATTTTTAGTTTCTGATTTTATCAGAAAAAATCTTGGAATACGGAAAACTTCCCATGCAGGAACCCTGGACCCAAAGGTTACGGGTGTTCTTCCCGTCATGCTTAACCGCGCATGCAAGCTTTCAGAATGGTTTATGAAAAAGAACAAGACATATGTGGGAGTAATGAGGCTGCATGGAGATGTTGATGACGAAAAGCTGAAAAAAGAGATTGAAGGCTTTGTTGGAAAGATTAAGCAATTGCCGCCTGTAAAAAGCAGGGTTAAAAGAGAAGAGAGGGAAAGGGAGGTTTACAGCTTTGAAATTCTTGAGCGTGGCGAAAAAGACAGAAAGAATGTTTTGTTTGAAACAGAGGTTGAAGCAGGCACATATATCAGGAAGATTGTGCATGATTTGGGCAGAAAGATAGGGGGGGCGCATATGGCAGAGCTTAGAAGAACAAAGGCAGGGGTATTTTCCGAGCAGGATGGGGAATTTGCAAATCTATATGACTTTGAGATGGCGGTTGATGACTATAAAAAAGGAGATGAGAGCAAACTGAGAAAACTTTTAGTTCCGGCAGAAATTATCTCGAGAATACTGCCCGTAGCGCAGGTTAAAAAAGAAAGCATGGCAAATCTTCTGACAGGCAAGCCAATATTCAGGCAGGATTTAGCTGAAGAGCTTAAAGTTAAGGAAGGAAGCATTGCTGTTTTCTGTGGAGACAAATTTATAGAGGTGGCAAGAATGTCAGAGGAAGGAGAAATCTTAGCAAAGCCGGAGTTTGTAATGAATTAGCAATGTGAGCAACAAAGATTTAAAAAAAGAATTTTCTTCTGAATAACATGCATGAGAAGATACTCTATAATAACTGGCTAAAATATGCTGATAGTGTGGGGGATTTTAACCCAATTCACAGGGAAAAAGGGGAGGCTGAGAAATTCGGGCTTAAAAATGCCATTGCTCCTGGAATGTACATTCTTTCATTCATTCAGAAATCCGGAAGGATAAATTATATTGAAGCGCGCTTTTCAGGGGTAGTCCGAGATGGAGATGAGATAGAGATTGAAAATGAAAAAAACATATTTGTCAGGGAAATGCCAAAGCCAGCTGTCAGAATTACAAGGATATCGCATGACATGCCTGACAATGTAGAGATAAAAGAGCCAGAGGTTGATTGTGTGTATGCGACAGAGATAAATGATGAAAAAATTAATAATTTTCTTGAATCAATCGGAATGAAAGCAGATTGCGGCTGGCTTCCTGAGATGTATCTTGTTTCACTTTCTGCTCCTGCGCTGCTGAAATGGGGCGAGGAAAAGAAAATGATAGGAATGCATGCAATCCAGTCAGCTGAGATACACCACCAGTATGCGCCTGGGAAAATAGAGATAGGCGTGAAGAATGTCGGAAAGAAGCTGGGCTTGGAGGATTTTCTGCTGTACTGGGTGCAGAACAACAGGGTTGTGGCATCCGGAGAAGCAATGATAAAGCCTTTGTACCTGCTTTCCTGAGAATTTATGAATCAAAAAAAGCAAAGGAAGAATTCAGGGAATCAAAAAAACAATGGGGCACCACACACTAAAGCTTCAGAAATCTTTTATGGATTTCTGATAGCTTCAAAGTTCAAAAAACTTTGACAGTCATCAAGAACCAAAGTTCTTGAGATCATCAAAAATCAGGGATTTTTGAGATGTGTGGTTTGTAAAGCCCCTTGTTTCCGCGAAAATCAAGGATTTTCGGGGCCCTAAAAATCCCAAAAAGATTTTTTTGGTTAGGACTTCAAAATCTGAAAGATTTTGACAGCTATCAGAAACTATAAGTTTCTGAAGTGCTCAGAAATTAAAGTGGTAATGTCAAGAACCCTGCGCTAAAATTCATGTTTGGGTTCTTGAGCACATTCA
>DATDUA010000087.1:0-3657 GCA_035290605.1 Candidatus Nanoarchaeia archaeon | reverse complement strand
GGCATTGAGAAGGTTTAAAAATTAAAGTCCTTTAGCTTAAACATGTATAATTTCAAAGAGGTTGAACAAAGTATTTTGGATTTTTGGCAAGAGAAAAAGATATTTGAAAAGCTGAGAAAAAGAAATGCAAAAGGAAAGAATTTCTATTTTTTGCAGGGCCCGCCGTATACATCCGGCAGGCTGCATATAGGGCATGCATGGAACAACTCTCTGAAAGATATTGTTCTAAGGTACAAAAGAATGTGCGGGTTTAATGTTTGGGACAGGGCTGGCTATGACATGCACGGATTGCCTACAGAAAATGCTGTACAGAAAAAACTTGGCATAAAAGACAAGCAAGAAATTGAAAAATATGGAGTTGAGAAATTTATAAGGGAATGCATAAAATTCTCAAGCGAGAATGCAAAGCAGATGGACAAGGACCTGGCAAGGCTTGGCGTATGGATGGATTTTGAAAATGCTTACTGGCCAATCAAAACAGAGTTTATAGAAGGGGAGTGGTGGCTGATAAAGAGGGCATGGGAGCAGAAAAGGCTTTACAAGGGGAAGAAGATTATGCACTGGTGTGAAAATTGCGAGACAAGCCTTGCAAAACACGAATTAGAGTATGAAAATGTAAAAGAGAATTCAATATTCCTGAAATTTAAGATAAAGAACAAAGATGAATACCTAATAATATGGACAACAACACCCTGGACAATTCCATTCAATCTTGCAGTCATGGCCAATCCAGCAGTTAATTATGCAAAAGCAGAGGTTGAAACAAAAAAAGGCAAAGAATCATGGATAGTGGCAAAGGACCTTGCTAATTCTTTGATTTCCAGCTTGCTTGGCATGAAATTTAAGATTGTCGAAGAATTCAAAGGAGACAAATTAAAGGGCTTGGAGTATGTGCATCCTTTGCATAGCAAACTCAAGGACATTTATGATGAATTAAAGAAAAAATGGAAAAATGCGCATACTGTAATTCTTTCAGAGAAATATGTGGATACAAGCGCTGGCAGCGGATTAGTTCATTGCGCGCCTGGCTGCGGGCCGGAGGATTATGAAGCAGGCAGGGAGTATGGGCTGAATTCTTTCAATCTGATTAATGAGAAAGGTTATTTTGAGGGAATGGGGGAATTTTCTGGCTTAAGGGCGAAGCAGGATGATGCAAAATTTGTTGAGGCGCTGAAAGAGGCAGGAAGCTTGGTAGCTGAAACTCAGATTGAGCATGAATATGCCCATTGCTGGAGATGCCGCAAGCCTATTGTTTTTAGGGCGACAGAGCAATGGTTTATGAAAATTGAGGATTTAATCCCAAAACTTCTTGATTTCAACAAAAAAATCAGATGGCAGCCAAAATTCACCTCAAAAAACTATGATTTGTGGATTGAGAATCTAAAGGATAATGGAATTACAAGGCAAAGATACTGGGGATGCCCTGCGCCTATATGGCAGTGCAGTTGCGGGAACACAGAGGTTATAGGAAGCGTGGAGGAATTAAAAAAGAAAGCAGGAAAGATTCCAGAAGACATGCACAAGCCGTGGATTGATAAAGTTAAATTAAAATGCAGCAAGTGCGGGGGAGAGATGGCAAGGATTCCTGACATAATCGATGTATGGGTAGATTCTGGCACTGCCTCATGGAACTGCCTGCATTACCCCTCTACAGACAGGTATTTTAAAGAATTATGGCCTGCAGATTTTATTCTTGAGGCGACTGAGCAGATAAAATTGTGGTTTAGCATGCTTCAGATATGTTCTGCAATCGCCTTTGGCAAATCTTGCTACAAGAATGTTTACTGCCACGGCATGATTTTAGATTATCAGGGAATGAAGATGTCAAAATCTCTTGGAAACATAATCTCTCCTTATGAGGTAGTCGATAAATACGGCGCAGACATTTTGAGATATTATATGTGCGAGATTCGCGCAGGCGAAAATATTAATTTCAATTGGGATGATGTAAAAATAAAGCAGAGAAATATGAATATTCTCTGCAATGTATCAAACTTTATAAAAGAGCTGGAAAGGCAGGCTGCGCCAGACAAAAAATTTGGCATTGAAGAAAAATACATTCTTTCAAGAAAGAATGCATCTATCAAGAAGGTTACAGAGCTGATTGAGGAGTACAGGATAGATGAGGTGATAAAAGAGATAGAAAATCTGTTCCTGGACTTATCCCGGGTTTATATACAGCACACAAGAGAGAAAGCAAGCTCAAAGGATGCGGGAAAGGTTTTGTATGCTGTTAATGATGTTTATATTGACACACTGAAAATGTTTTCTTCAGTCTGCCCTTTCATCACAGAGAGCATCTGGCAGGACTTGCGAAACAGGAAAATAGTGAAAGAGGAAAGCATTCATCTCTGCTTGTGGCCAGAGCACAATGAAAAAATGATTGACAAAAAGCTTGAAGAGGATTTTTCACATGCTCTGAAGATTATAGAGGCAGGAATGGCAGAAAGGGACAGCGCAAAGATTGGTTTAAAATGGCCTCTGGCAAAAGCCAGTATTGAGACAGATAAAAAATTAAGCAAAGAGCTTCAGGATATTATAGCAAGGCAGCTGAATGTAAAGAAGATTGAGATGAATATTGGTGAAAAAAATAAAATTATAAAGGTGCAGCTTGACACAAAGCTGACAGCAGAGCTTGAGGCAGAGGGTTATGCGAGAGAGATTGCAAGGGCTGTTCAGGCAGAAAGGAAAAAAGCAGGATTAGTAAAGACAGATGTCATAGAGCTTTTGATAGTTGTTGATAACCATCTGCTAAGCATGTTAAAGCCGCAGGAAAAATTCATAAAAGAAAGGACAAATGCCAAGGCATTTGAGATAACTGCGCAGGCAGCAGCAGGCGCAGGCAAAAAGAAATACCCCGTCGAGAGCGAGTTTAGCGTCAAGGACAAGAAGATAAAGGTGATGTTTGGCAAGGCTTAAAATATGCCTGCTTGAGAAAAGATAAAAGGGGAAAAATAAAAAATTAAAAAAGGTTTAATTCAATTCCCCAGATTATCTTGTTTGGCTCTTCTTTTTCTGCGATTTTGTTTAATGTTGCTTCTAAATCCCCTTCAGCACATCTTAAAACTTCGTGTGTTGGTACGCGATTATAAAAACCACTCTCCTCATGACTGCCATACTTATCTTCAAAGTACAAAGCCACGACATATGGTTTTTCAGGATTCTTGGGTTTTGCCTCTGGAAACTTGGAAGGGCATGCAGCAGATAGAATTGCTCCGTTATAAATATTTGATCGAGCAAATTGTCTTGCCTTTCTCAAATCCTGAAATCCTCTGTAAGAGTCATACATCTGCCTCCCCTTGCACATTTTTCTTAAGCCTGCCTCAGACCCTTTGTCTCTGTCATACAAAACAAAAACTGCAGCTTGTGTATTTTTCATTTTCTTTTACCTCCTTACATTTGTTTTCAAATTTATTTTCCTGTAATCTTTTTTGATTACGATATAGTAATAACATACGCCCCTTTATATCTTCTCTCCCCCTAAGTGAGGTGTAGATAGGAAGATTTATATAGTTAGCAGGGCTATCTGGCTTTATGAATGAAAAACTGCTTGAAGATATCGGGCTTACCAAGGGAGAAATTAAGGTATACTTAACACTCTTGAAAATAGGAGAAACAACAACAGGAAGGATAATTGAAGAAGCCCAGATTTCCAGC
>DATDUA010000086.1:0-4766 GCA_035290605.1 Candidatus Nanoarchaeia archaeon | reverse complement strand
CCTCTTCCAGCGCCTTTTTCAAAACCTCATCCCTGACAGCAGCATGGTGTTTTGCCGCCTCTGTTGGAATAATGCCTCCCTTGTCAGTTGCATAGCTGTCTTTCACATTAACAATTATCCTTCCTCCTTGAACAATGCCTATCCCAAAGGTGTGCGCTGTGCTTTCAATTCCTAATACATATTGTTTTGACATTTTATTTTTTGATTTTTCATGTTGTTTAATATATTTATTCATGTTTTCCACATATCCCCCTGACAGTATTGTACTGCTCTATGCTGCCGATGTCAAACCACGGCTCAGAAAAGACAAAGCCATAAACCCCTTTTTCAGGATAAAAATGCTTAATCAAAAACCCGGGGCCGTCCTTGTTATTGCCGGTTTTCATGTAATCTCTTATGCCCTGCAAATCCTCTTTTCTGAATATATAGCAGGCTGTGCTTATCAGGGTGCTCTTTGGAGCTTCTGGCTTTTCCTCAAAATCAATAATCCTCAAACTGCTGTCGAGGGCAACAACACCAAACCTCTTCGCCTCATCAAGGCTTTTCACATCATAAAGGGCAACAGCAATGCCCTTCTTCTCATTAAAAAAATCAATAAACCTCTTCATATCAAAGAAAAAAAGATTGTCACCTGCTATAACCAAAATATCATCGTCTATGCCTTTGCTTTCAATCACAAGAGCCAAATCCCCTATCCCCCCTATCCTTGTCTCATTTGTTGATGTGCCGTCATTTATTATCTCTATCTTTTTCCTGCCTTTATAATTATTCAGCCACCAGACAAACTGCATGTAAAACTTGTCATTTGTTGCTATGAATAGGCTGTCTATTTCCTGAACCTGCTCTATCCTGTCAATAATATGGTCAAGCATGGTTCTGCCGTCTATATCAAGAAGAGGCTTGGGCTTGTCTATTGTGAGGGGATAAAGCCTTGTGCCATAGCCAGCGCACAGGATTATGCATTTCATAATAAACAATAGAAAAAGGGGCTTATAAATTTTAATTTGGCGCACAAAACACAATCCATAAAGTATATACTTTATATATGTTAAAATTATAAAATGCCTCTTCCATAAAATCTTCCAGAATGGCAAAGCGAAATTTGTATGTTGAGAGCATAATTGTAGCCAGTAATGTTATAGTCAGGTACTCAAATAAGAATAGCTCCGGAAAAAAACTAAATAATTTTGATATTACCAGCTATTTCCCCCAAGAGGTTATTGATTCCCTCAAGAGGGATATTGCTGAATTAGGCAGGGGTGAAAAAGAGAATGAGCTTAAAAAATATGGAGATGACTGGTGTATTGAAGGGTCAATAGAACTTCCGCCCAACCCCCAGGTTATATTGGGAGGGATAGAAAAAAAATTTCTAGAGGATATAAAGCTTATGGACAATTCCCTTAATTAGAGCACATGTGCGGGGAATTCTCCAGATAGATAATTCTGAAACAAGAGTGCTGCAATTAACAGAATTATCTATAATTAAAAAAAAAATAAAAAAATAAAAATAAAAAATAAAACGAAAGTTTATCTTTTTTTCTTCTTCTTTCTTCCGCCGCGCGCCATCTTTGCTTCACATACATTGCCTTTTCCGTCGACATAGTAAAGAAATCCTGATTTTCTCTTGATAGCGTTTCTTACAAGAATTTTTCCCATTTTTACCTCCTTTTTCTTTCCTTATTTAGTTTTCCTGACATAATAATTTTATGCTCGTATTTAAATCTTTCTATCCTTCACCCCGTCGGCAAACGGCTGGCAGACTGGATCAGAAGGAGCACATTCCTGTATCTTTCATTTAATGGTATCTCTATCAGCCTCAAGAAACTTGCCTTCGGCAGGACTAGAGAAATAAACGGATGGACAATCTTATATTCTGATATATTATTATTACCATCAAGCCATATCGCAAGAAACGGAAAGAATACGAAAAATGAGTGTATGGCATGCCTGCCTTCTTTTGCAAAATCAAACAGCAAGGCGCTTGCCTTCTCCCTTCTCTTAAACATCAAGCCAATTGCTTTTCCTAGCACATTGCACTTTTTGATGCCTTCAATGACAATGCCTCTCCCCTTAAAATGAAGTATTGCTTTCATTTTGTCCTTTATCAAAAAAACCAATTTTATCTTTCGTTAGGTTTTTAGGATGCTCAGAAATGCCTGCATTTCTGACATAAAAAGAATTTGCCTTCTTTTCAATATATCTTTTGTAATAAAGGTCTATGTTCCTGTTGCAGACATAGTCATGATGCTTGAAGCCCCCGCCAAAGCATTTTGGGATGTGCATCAATTCATGTATTATTGTTTTTATCTTGTCTTTCTCAGAGAACCTGTCAAACCTTTCGCTTAAGAATTCCAGAACATAAAATCCCTTCCTGCCCAGCGCCTTCTGCATCAGCTTGCCCAGCGTGTGGCATCTTGCAATTGTGCCCCGCGACGAAGAGCCATAGCTTCTGAAGCACATGACAGAATCCAGCCTGATATGCCCAAGCTCAATTGTTTTCACTATATCCACAAATATCTGCTGTATGTCTGGCGCGAATTCATATCTCATTTTTTTGTTTTTCTATTTTATCCTACTATATCGAACGCATTATATTTCCATAAGTTTTTATGCGTTTGATAGATAGGAAACTCTTTTGGATATTTAATGTGTTTCCTATAATCTCTCTAATGGAACATACTCGGCAATCGAGGCAAATATCTCATTATCAAACCATCTGCCACTAAACTTGTAGTGAAAAAATTCATGCCGGACTATTTTCATAAATGTAAAATTACTGACTTTCTCGCCGCCTTCTCTGCAGATAGTTATCATCTTTTCAGAATAATTACAACGCCCACACTCACCAAAGCCTTTTGCATAGCCAAATCTCCATTCTAGGCCATCCAAATTGAAGTTTTTTAATTGCCTTTCAAATATCCTGTTAAAAGGGATTAGATTTTCTCTTTCTTGTCTCATTTTTAAGTTTGTTTTTGTTTTTTGATTATTTTTCAATTCTTATGTCAAGAACACTTGATAAAACTCCATCCTAAAGGATGGAGTTGTGTTCTTGAGCATCCTAACCAAAAAAATCCTTTCGGGATTTTTAGGGCCCCGAAAATCCTTGATTTTCGCGGAAACAAGTGCCCCTGCAAACCACACCTTTTAAGGCTTCAAAGTTCAAAGAACTTTGACAGTCATCAAAAATCATAGATTTTTGAGATGTGGTGGCACATTGTTTTTTTGATGTCCACAACCTTTTTTCTTGATTTTCTGCCCCTTATTATTGATATGTTCTTTTGAGCAGTATTAAAGTGTTTTGCAAGCAGCTTGACAAGCTCTATGTTTGCTTTATTGTCTTCTGCCCGCGATTTCAGCCTGATTGAAAAATTCCTGTCATCTATCTTGCTTATCTCTTGTTCAGCAGAGCCTGGCTTGACTGCAACATGAATTATCATAATAATTTCCCATATCCCCCAATATCTTTGATTACTTTTTCAGGCGTCAATTTTTTCAGTTCAGCAACAAGATTTTCCCTGCTCAAATCATCTGCAGACAAGGGTACAGCAACCCCATCCACCTCGCTGGCAGACTTCATGTGCAGGGAAAACGGGCATCTTGCAAGCTTTCCGCTCGGAGTTCCGCTAGGGTCAATTATAATATGCTTTGAAGTTTTCTCATGCCCACCCCAGACATCTATGCCTGTTTTTTCCTTAATCATTGCTGCCCATCTTCCTGTGAATGAGCCAGCAGGATTGTCTTTGTGATATGCAAGATATTTACTGTAAAAATCAAGATTAACCGGCTTTTTCAAAAGCAGATATACATGAAAGCTGTTCCCTGTCCACATAATGAATATCCTATATTTAATCAGCTTGTTAAAATCCCCGTCTTTTTTTATTATCCCAACCAATTCCTTCACAACCTCTTGTGCTATCTCTGGCTTTATCTCCTTTCCTTTGTCTATGTCTATAAAAATCCTTTCTATCTTCTTGCCCTGCCCCTCATTGTTGCATGCATAAAAAAAGTCCATCAGCTTTCTTGGCACAAAATACTCCCATATTAATATCTGCTTTTTAGTTAGTTTATTTTTTGCCTCGCCCAAGCCGTGCCCTGCCCTTAATCTGAGCATTTTTTCATCTACAGCGCGCATGTTTCGGGCATACAAAGGTGGCGAGTTAGAGCCCCTCTTTAAAAAAAATGGCATTCTGCCGGGTTTGGGCAGCCATACCTTAACGGCAATCTCTTTTCTGCCAAGAAACTTCTCAAGCTTTTGAGACACAACAACATAATAATGAAGGACATCCAAACTTCCAAAAGGGCTTAAAATATCTTTCACATCTTTTAATTCCATGATAGTGGATAAAAAACAACAATATATTTAAAGCTTTTTAGATTTCAGAAATAATGCCAGAAACAGAAAAAGGAGCAAAAAAAGAAAAGTCAGCAGGAGCGATAATCTATTGTATGGATGAAAAAGAGCCAAGATTTCTTCTTTTGAAGTACAAAACATACTGGGGATTTGCCAAGGGGATTATAGAGCCAGAAGAAAGCATAGAACAGGCAGCCAAGAGAGAAATCAGAGAGGAAACCGGGCTTGATAATCTTGAGTTTATAACGGGATTTAGGCATATTCAGAAATGGTTTTTCAGGGCAGAAGGCAGGCTTGTAAGCAAGGATGCAGTCTTCCTGCTCGCAAAAGTCACAGCAGAGGAAGCAAAAAAGGTTAAAATCAGTTTTGAGCACGAGGGCTTTAAGTGGCTTGGTTATGAAGAGGCAGTATGCCT
>DATDUA010000085.1:0-2263 GCA_035290605.1 Candidatus Nanoarchaeia archaeon | reverse complement strand
ACTTGCATTTCCTTTTGCAGGATTGATTCCTGTGCTTATGCTGCTTGCTGTTAAATCACTATTTTTTTGATTAAAAAAGGTATAATAAAACAATATTGCTACAAGCAAGGCTATAATTACGCCAGCTACTAAAATAAGCCTCGTAGTTTTTTCCATTTCAATTTTCTCTTTGATGTTGGATTTTCTTCTGTCTTTTTATCTCTTCTTGTTTGCTGTTTTAACCAGCCAGTATATAGCTGCTATAATCAAAGCAATCACCAAAAGATAGGTTATCCATCCCAAGACAAAAGCCCCGGTTCCATACCCCATCATTCCATTTCCATATGTCATGCTCATCATTCCTCCATAGCCAAGATTGTTTCCTGCCATCATATTCATCATGCCAGAGCTTGTTTTTCCGCAATAGATTGATTCTGCCATTGCAATATGCATCTGCTTTACTGTCTCTGAATCCTCGCCACCCATCATGCTGTGCATAAGCTCATGCGCCTCTCCAGGATGCATCTGCTCCATGTAATAGTCGCCTATCTCTTCAAGCTGCTCATTGCTTAGCTCGCTGCAGCTTATGTTTGAATCAATCAGCTGCTTTGTTTCTGTGAAATTATCTTGCGCAATAACAAATGCTATTGTGAATACAGAAATCACTAACAAAGCTAAAACTACAAAACCCAAATTCTTTTTCATTTTTCTTTATTTTTGCTTTACCTCCTTACAATTTTATATTCTCTCTTTACAATATTCGCATTTTTTCCTGAATAACCTCATTTAGCACCCTCCAACCATGCCTGATCCGCTTGAGGCGCTGGATGCGCCGCCTTTAACCCGCGCAGGAATTGTCCCATGCATTTCATAGTTCATTACTTCGTTGGCTGTCCAGCCGGCGGTGTCAATTGCATTGCCAGTTGTGCCAGCCTTTTCTGTGATTATTACTTTGTATGCCAGAAAGATTACTGCCAGGAACAAAATACCTATTACTGCCCACATTAATGTATTTTTATTTATTTCCATTTTGTTCTGTTTTCCCCTTACAATTTTATATTTTTAATTATTTAAGCAGGTAAATTTTCAGGCACTAACTAAAATATTGAAGGCATTCCTGTGTTTCAGCATGATGCCCCAAATGCTCCTTCCATGCTGCTATGTCCTGCCCTGCAGGAGGCCTGCATTTTTCAGGAAGGCTCGCATAATTATCATCACTGCTACTTCCGCCTGTTGCTGCGCTTCCTGCCCCGCTTCTCATTATCCTAAAGCCAAGGGTTGCAAGCACAAGCAAAACTACAACTATTATTGCAATGCCCCACAATATCATCCTGCCTTTTTCCATTTTTGTTTTTTTCATTTTCATTATTATTTATCTTATCACTTTGCATTATCAACAATTTCCTTAATGTCTTTCTCAGCCTCTTCAGCTTCTTTTCCGCTGACTTCTGGAAAGAATTGAGAAATAATTGTTGGTTTCATGCATGCTATCTTTACTTTTCCATCTTCTTCCAGAACATTAATCTTGCAAGGCATGCAGAGAGAGGTTAATCTGTTTTTGTTTAAAAATTGATTTGCATATTTTCCAGAACAAATTTCAATTATCTTCAATGGCTTTTGTTCAAATCCTTTGGCAGCTAGAATCTCTTTATAATCATAAACTTGAAATACTGCCCATTTTTTGTTTTCAACTGATTTTCTCACTGAAACAACCGCTTCATCAAAGCTTTTTTCTGTTTCAACTTCATAAATAAAATCTTCTGTTTTCATTTTTCCTTTTTGTTATTTTTTATAACCTTGCTCATTTTGTTCATGCTTTTTATTTTATACAGCATGAACACTATACCTGCAATGTTTGAGGCAATGCCAAACATCAAAATCCAGAATGTATACCTTGTCAAAAAGTTTGCAAAAGAGAGGCTGATAAATGGAAGGATGTTTATCAGGTAATGGCTGCAGCAAAGAATCATGCTTATTGCAGACACCCCGCCGCCTGCCATTGCTGTCACAGAGCAGACAATGCTTTTATGCTTCAGGTATGTATACAAGCCAATTTGAACTCCAAAGCCCAAGACTAAAAGAATCAGCAGCCAGATGTACTTTTTCAGCTGAAACAGAGCCATTGATGGAAAATTAAGCAAGGCAAGAATAATCAGGTTTACAGCAACAACTATCAAAACCGCAAGAATACTGTTTCTTATTATTCTAAATTTAAGGTTCATTTTTCTTTTATAGCATATTTTGTAATATTGAGGCTGCAGGATTTATGCCTTTTGCACCAAGC
>DATDUA010000084.1:0-4528 GCA_035290605.1 Candidatus Nanoarchaeia archaeon | reverse complement strand
CCCTTGAAATAATCGCTTCTGTTTGCCCATTTATTAACTGATTCATCATTGAGTTTTTCAGCTGCTTTTTTGTACCAAAGCACATGCGCTTTATCCCAAGGCTCGTGCTTTAAAAAAAGCCCTGACAAAGTTGCTGCTACAATTGGTTTCTCCATAAATAACAATGATTTTAAACTAATTAAATTTTGCTATAACATGAAAAATAACTTCCAGCAAACAAAATTGAATGCATTAGCCAAGGCAGACAAGTCCAGCAAGAATAGCTTTGATAAAAAGATTTCAAATTTATGCGAAAAGCTGAACAAAAGCAGGGAGTATTACACAACATCAAGCTGCGCGGGCAGGATTCTGCTGATTCAAAGGGAAGAAAGAAAAATGCCCAGATTGTTCCTGTTTGTAACGCATGACAAGACAAGCCTAAAAGAGCTTAAAGCAGAGATGGGAAAAATTGCAAGGAAAAGCAAAAGATTGATATATTTCAAGCAGGAGCCGTGCATCCTGCATATTGCATGCCAAAGCCTCAGCGCAGCGCAGAAACTTCTTGAATGGGCAAAGCTTTCCGGTTGGAAAAAGCTGGGCATAATCGCCCTGCGCCGCAGGATTGTCGTTGAGATTTCAAGCACAGAAAAGATAGAGATGCCAATCATAAACAAGGGAAAAATCCTTGTTTCAGATGATTTTTTAAAGCTGCTCGTGAAAGACGCAAACTCGCTTCTTGAAAGAAGCTGGGAAAAGATTAAAAGGCTGAAAAAATTTGTTTAAGATGGTTCTTGACATTGGAAGAAAATACCTGGACAATTTAGCAGAGAAAAGGGCTTTAGTCAGACGGGCCCTGCAAAAGCATAGCTCAAATGAGTTTCCTCTTTTTGTCCTGAACAAAGAAGACTCAGTTATTTCTGTCAATGAATGCAGCAAAGGAGCATGCTATGAATGTGCCTCAAAGATAAAAAAAGGAGAGGGGTTAAAGCTGAAAATAACTGAAAAGAAAGGCGAGGGCTCTGAAGAATACTGCTTTCATAAGTACCATTTCTAAATGTTTCGAATAGTCATCGAAAAGCTTTTATAATAGCTTGCCCTTATATTTACAGGATATTCTGCATAAAGCAATTGTCAAAAACTGCCCGTTACAAACGAGTGGAATTCTGACATTTAAGGATTAATAAATTATTGGGGGGGATTTCATGGATAATATAAACCAGATAAGCAGTTTATTAGAGAAGGTAAGAAAGGAGCCTGCAGATGTAGAATCAAGAAAAAGACTGAGGGAAATTGTGCGTAATACTCCGCAATATATAATTAAGTCAGTAGTGCCGCAAAAAGCTGCTGACAAGGCAAGCTTTTCAGAGCTAAGAAAGCAAAACAGGCCTCTTGAGGAGATATTGTCAATAGGAGAGGAAAGGCTTCTAACAGACCCCTGGAACATGGATACCCTGCTAAATCTGGGCGAGGCAGCAGCAGAAGTTGCTGAAAGCCCGGAACACTTTAATGTAATATTTTACATGTTCAAAGATATCACTGAGAAAGCAATACCTCACCACGGAGAGGCTAAAGAAGACAGGAAAAAGAAATGGTTCTTTATCGCCCATAGGATGCTGTTAATTGCTTATTCTAAAAAGGGGGATTTTGAGAATGCCAGCAAAATTCGCGAGATATCAGAAGGTTATTTGCTAAATAAGGATCCCAGTACAATAAAAGAATTAGATGATTTGGTGGCTAATGCATATTCAAACAAGCTCAAAAAAGAAGGCCATAAAATATCAGAGGAAAAAAGGGTAAAAACAGACTTGGAGGAGCAAAAAAGAGAAAAAGAGATTATGCCTGCAGAAAAAAAGAGCCCTCTTGAAGATGCGCTCAAACTTTATGAATCTGCTCAGGATGTTGGGGATTATCTTCAAGTTGTAAAGGTTCTGCAAAAAACAGTGCAGGAGCATGGCAGGGAAACAAAAGCAATGTCTTTGTTGTATCTTGGCTTGTGTTATGAGGCACTGAGCAGGTCTTCTTTGTGCCCGGAGGATATGGATCATCTTGTCTCAGAATGCTATAAAAAAGCTCTTGACAGCGGAATCGAGGGCAATGAACTATGGAAAGATATTCTTTACACAAGGGCAAATGTGTATGAGAAACAAGGAAACGCAAAAAAAGCAATAGAAGATTTTCTAAAAATATTCAGTGTTGATGTTAATTACAAAGATGTTGCTGAGAAAATTATCCCAGGGATAAAATTTAAGAATAGCGCAGAACATTAAGGCTATAATGAAAACATTGGTAAAAAAAGAGCTTAAAGGAACTGAAACAGAAAAGAACCTTCTGAAGGCATTTGCAGGAGAGAGCCAGGCAAGAAACAGGTACACATACTTTGCCTCTGTTGCAAGAAAAGAATATTATGAGCAGATTTCTGCCATATTTCAGGAAACAGCAGATAATGAGAAAGAACATGCCAAAATCTTCTTCCAGCACCTGGAAAGTGGGGATGTTGAGATAACAGCAACATACCCGGCAGGCAGGATTTCTGCAACGCAGGAAAATCTTCTTGCTGCAGCAGAAGGCGAGAAGCTGGAATGGGGAACAATATATCCTGATTTTGAGAATGTTGCAAGAAAAGAGGGTTTTAGTGAGATTGCAAACTCGTTCAAGGAGATAGCAAAGGTTGAAGAGCAGCATGAAAAAAGATACATTAAGCTTTTGGAAAATGTAAAAGCCGGCAGGGTTTTCAAAAAAGACAGTGCAGTGAAATGGAAGTGCAGAAACTGCGGCTATATCCATGAAGGCAAAGATGCGCCTAAATCCTGTCCTGCATGCAGGCATCCGGGGGCATTTTTCGAGGTGCTATGCGAAAATTATTAGTGTATGCTATTAACTTTTCTGCTCAAAAATAAAAAAATCTATAGGGACTTTAAAAAAATCCCTGCCAAGACATATATTCTGCACAATAAAAAGATTTATAAAGAAGTAGTCTTTTTATTTTCTAATTAATTTAAACTTTGGCGAGTTTAAATCAAGGTTTCGTGTGTGTAATGAGAGGTGAATTCTTTTATACATAATTGGCGTTATGTACAAACTCTCTTTTCTGATAAAAGATAAATGCATGGGAAGTATTTAAACCTTTCGTTCTGAAGGGCCGTATTTTTCATGCAAAAAATAACTGAAAGGAGGTTAAAAAAATGGTATTTGATATTGCAAAGGAGGCTTTAAGTAATGTATCAACCCACAGCATAAACTTTGACGAGTTAAAAGCCGGAAAAGCAAACATCAAGGTTTTCGGAATTGGCGGTGCAGGATGCAACGCAATAACCTGGCTTTTCAACAAAGGCATTAACGGCGCAACAATTTACGGAGCAAACACAGACGCATTGCATCTCAGCATAACAAAGGCTGATGAGAAAATCCTTATAGGAAAAGAGTTGACGAGAGGGCTTGGATGCGGCGGCTATCCTCAAAGAGGAAGAGAAGCTGCAAAAGAGGCAATCTCAGAGATAAAGAAGGCAACTTCTGGAGCAGACATGACTTTTGTAATTGCAGGAATGGGCGGTGGAACAGGAACAGGAGCAGCGCCAGTATTCGCGCAGATTTCAAAAGAATCTGGAGCAGTAGTTATAGCTGTAGTGACAATGCCTTTTGAATGTGAAAAGGCAAGAATAGACAAGGCAGAGTTTGGCTTGCAGGAGTTAAGGCAGGCAGTAGACACTGTAATCGTTATTGACAATAACAGGCTTGTTGATATCGCTGGAAATCTGCCAATAGAGCAGGCATTTGCAGTGGCAAACGAGTTAGTCAGCACAATGATAAAGGGAATCGTGGAAACAATTACCCTTCCTTCATTGATTAATCTTGACTATGCGGATGTCTCTGCAATCATGAAGAACGGCGATGTTGCTGTTATTGGAATTGGCGAAAGTGATACACAAAGCAGAGTGGATGAGTCAGTAAAACAGGCATTGACGCACCCATTGCTTGATGTGGACTACAGAGGCGCAACAGGCGCACTTGTGCACATAACATGCGGCCCTGACCTAAAGCTGGAAGAATTCAACAATGTAGGAACACTTGTTACAGAGAATCTCTCTCCAGAAGCGCAGGTCATAATCGGGGCAAGAATCGACAAGGGATTTGCAGGAAAAGTAAGGGTTATAACAATAATGACAGGAGTAAAGAGCCCATATGTGCTTGGAAAATCTGCCCCAGAAATGGCAGAGCCAAGAGCAGAGCTCTCAGACTTGGGCATACATGTGTACAGATAAGCCGGCAAACAGCAAGAACACAATAACTACATGTTCATCGGTTTAAAGCCGAGATGGTCTTTCCTTAGTTCAATTTCTGGCCAGCCGTCAGGGCTGGCCCTATTTCTTTTTTAACGATTATACCGAAATATAAGCCCGCCATTGTATCCTTTCGGAATGCCCTTGTTTTCGATGCCTTTGTCTACGAACCCTTCCACTTGATATTTCTTATCTTTTGATGTCCATCTAAGAGCAGTTGTCAAAAACTCTGGGCTAATGTCAGAAATGCTGTTGATATCGTGCATTTCTGA
>DATDUA010000083.1:0-8132 GCA_035290605.1 Candidatus Nanoarchaeia archaeon | reverse complement strand
GTGGGCATTGCCCCTCTTTGCAAAAAAAGGGAGTGCGAGGATATGGTGAAATTCAAGACAAAAGGGGCAAAGGCATTATTCATTTCTGAAGAAAAAATAAAGCCAAAAACACAATGCATAATCTGCAAAGAACCAGCAGATGATTATGTCTATGCTGGAAAAAGCTATTGATTAAAGGTTAATTAGACGTTATCTATACTCGCCGCAGCCGTTTTGTTTAAGCTGTCCCCGAACAATGTGATACTTTTACTTTCCTCTTCTGCTCCAAGCCCTCAGGCTTGGCCTTACCTTAAGATTTGGCGATTTGCTTCGCAATCCGCGGGATTTTTTGCCTGCGCTTGTCAAGCCGCGGAAAACCCTGCCGCGATTTGCAGGGTTCTGAAGCCATGTAAATGTTTTGTCTGACTTTATCTCAGGAGCATTCGGATTTACCAGAATAACCTCGAAAAAATAATGCCTTCCGTCCTTGCCTATATTGTAGCTGTTTAAAACCTCAAGGTTTGTGAATTTTCTCGCTGCCCTCTGCTCAGCAACCCACTGGTAATTCATTTTTAGGGTTTTGCGCACTGTCTGCCTTACGCTCCTTCTTCCCTTGTTTATTCTTGTTCTTTTCCTTCCACCGCGCAGAATTCTTACTCTTACCATAACAATGCCCTTTTTTGCCTTGTATCCCAAGCTGCGGGCCCTGTCTAATCTTAATGGTTTTTCAATTCTTGTTATAACTGAAGAACTTCTCCACTCAATCATTCTTTCCCTAAGCAGCTTCTCATCTGGCTTTTTCCAGGCTTCCCTGACATAACTGTAAAATCCTTTCGCCATTTTTATCTGCGGTTTAGTATGTTTTTAAAGTTTTGTTTTTGCTTGTTTTTCTGATATGTCAAAAATGCTCTTTGTGCACATTGTCTGTTTTAACTAACAAAAAATAAAGGCATTTTTGAGCATGCTCAAGAACCCGAGCACGCCCTGTGCTTTAGCGCAGGGTTCTTGACATGGTAACTTTTATAAACCAGCCTCTTTTAAATATTTTCATGAGCCTGTAGCTCAGCCAGGTTAGAGCATCGCTCTGATACTAATGAATATAACCATTTATTATTAGACCGGCGAGGGTCCACAGTTCAAATCTGTGCAGGCTCATTTTATCTTTTGAAGATGGCGGGAATAAAAAAAGCAGCGCAGAATGAGAAAAGCTTTAGGTTTATAGTGATAGCAATTGCAGTAATAATCCTAATATTAATGGTTTTGGGAATAGCTTCTATCACCCTGCAGTATATTGTAGATATGGCAGAATTAGAAGGCACTGGCAGGTATATAGGGCCAGCTGGCAAGTTTATATCAATAGAGAATGCGACGATGGTATCAATGAACCTGCCGGCTGTTGATGAAGATGGAAACGGCGTTGTTACTGTGCTGGGCGTTGAAGCAACAAAAGGCACGGGCAGGACGCTTGTTGATATAGAAAATATATTATTCTGGGCTGATACGCAGCACAGCATAAGGCAGGCAAGGCTTGTTGCAGGAAATATCACTGGAAAGAACCTTAATGATTATGATTTGGTTTATTCTGTTGTTGCGCAAAATGCGAGCGTTGTCGGCGGGCCATCTGCGGGCGCTGCATTAACCATAGCAACAATAGCAGCAATTGAAGGAAAGCCATTAAAAACCAATGTGATGATAACTGGCACAATAAACCATGACGGAACACTAGGTCCTGTTTCAGAGATACTGGAGAAGGCAAAGGCGGCAAAGAGCGCAGGCGCCAGCATCTTTATAGTTCCGCTTCTGCAGAGCGGAGATATTGTGTATGAAACAGAGGAATATTGCGAGGATTTTGGGGGTACAGAGATATGTACAACAGAAACAAGGCCAAGTATGATTAATGTAGCAGAGGAAGCAGGGCTTGAGGTTATTGAGGTTTCAAGCATCCAGGACGCATTGGAGCATTTTTTTGAATAGTTGCTATGCTTATCTGATTATATTTATATAATCATTTTTCTTTATGTTATACTTGCTAAAAATTGATGAAAAAACCGATGAAAAATGGCAAAAATATCTGGAAAAGCAAAAAATAAAGAGGGGAGAGGAATAGATTTCAAGTATAATCTTAATTTGTATTTCAGTTTTTTAAAAAAATACAAAGGACTTGTTATTTGGCTTGTCATAATCAGCTTATTATTGGAATCTGTGTCTATGGTTGATAAATTCCTGTTTAAGGCAATAGTGGACAGAGGCGCAGAATTTTCCTCACAGCTGATTTCTTCAGATATTTTTACAAGAACCCTGCTGTTGGTTGCTGTGATTTACATAGCTGCAATGATTGCAAAAGCAGCTCTTAAATTTATCAATCTTCATTACATAAACCTGCTTGAGTCAGACATGATAGTTGACTTAAAAAGAAATTTTTTCAATCACTTGATACATTTAGATTATAGCTTTCATACAACACACCGAACAGGAAGCTTAATCTCCAGGCTAATCAGAATAGGCGGGGCAGTTGAACGAATGACTGATGTTTTGGTGTTTAATTTTGTTCCTATGATGGTTCAGCTAGTTGTGGTTTCTGTATCATTGATTTATTTCAGCTGGGTTCCTGCTCTTGTGACTTTCTTGACAGCTGTAATTTTTGTGTCTTACAGCTTTTTTGTCCAAAAGCTTCAGGAAAAAGCAAATGTGAAAGCAAACTACACAGAGGACATAGAAAAAGCAAATGTGTCAGACATATTCACAAACATAGAGTCAATCAAATACTTTGGCAAGGAAAATGTCATGAAGAGGAGATTCAAAAGCCTAAGCGATTCAACCAAGAGAGCAATATTAAGCCTATGGAATTATTCCAGATGGTTTGATTCTGTTCAGGCACTTATCCTGGCTGCGGGAACATTCTTAATAATATACTTTCCTTTGGTTGATTTTCTTAATGGAAAGTCCAGCCTTGGAACCTTGGTGTTTGTTTATACTGCATTTGGCTCCCTGTTCGGCCAGTTATTCGGCTTTGTCCACGGCATAAGGAACTATTACAGGGCAATGGCGGATTTTGAGGCATTATTCCAGTATGCAAAAATAAAAAATGAGGTTAAGGACAGGCAGAATGCAAAGGAGCTTAAAATAAAAGAGGGAGCTGTGGAATTTGTTGATGTTGGATTTAATTATGGCAAGAGAAAAATCTTTGAGAACTTTAACCTGAAGATTCCAAAGAACAAGAAGGTTGCACTAGTGGGGCATTCTGGGAGCGGCAAAAGCACGCTCATCAAGTTGTTATACAGGTTTTATGATGTTAATGAAGGAAGGATTTTGATTGATTGCAAGGACATCGGGGAGTTTAAGCAGGAATCTTTAAGGAATGAAATGGCAGTTGTTCCGCAGGAGTGCGTCTTATTTAATGATACTCTTTATAACAATATTGCCTTTTCAAAGCCAAATGCAACAAAGCAGGAAGTAATGAAGGCAATAAGATTTGCGCAGCTTGACAGGGTAGTAAAGACATTTCCAAACAAGGAAAATACAATTGTCGGAGAGAGAGGCATCAAGCTTTCTGGAGGTGAGAAGCAGAGGGTGTCTATAGCGAGGGCAATACTTGCAGACAAGAAGATTTTGGTGCTGGATGAGGCAACTTCCTCCCTTGATTCGCAGACAGAGCATGAGATTCAGGAGGATTTAAAGGAACTGATGGAAGGCAGGACAACAATCATTATTGCGCACAGGCTGTCAACAATAATGATAGCAGACATGATTATTGTTATGGACAGGGGAAAGATTGTGCAGCAGGGAACTCATGCAGAGTTGATAAGCCAGCCAGGGCTTTATAAAAAATTATGGACTATGCAAAAAGGCGGCTATATAAAATAAATTCAAAAGAGCAATTTATCCTTCTGCCCTTAATTCAAGAATCAGCTTTTCATCTTTGAGGCTGTGCTTTATTATCGGCAGGTTTGCAGGCAGCAGCTTGAATAAAACCCTGTCCTTTGAAAATGCCTTTATCTCTATGCTGTTTTCAAGCTTGTTTATAACAATATCCTTCAATGAGCCAACTCCAGGCAAATCAATTTCATAAACAATTTTATTTGACAGCCTTCTCACCCTTGTTTCTGCTTCCTGCCTTGGCATTTTTGCAATCTCTTTTGCTTTTTCTTCGCTTATTTTGATGCCTGCCGGCAAATGCTCTTTCCTGCCCGGTGTTTGAACGAGCTCCCTTTCCATCTCTCTGAACTTAGGCATATTGCCAAAACTTTTTACCTTTATTTCAGGATTTTTCCCGCTGGCTGTGCTTATGCTTATGCTGATTCCTCCAGACTGCGCGAAAGGTCCAAATCCTGCCGGCTTCTGCGTTCTGTTTTCAGGCCTGCTTTTTTTCACGCCTTCTCCTGCTCTCTGCCCAATCTGACCGTCAATATTCTTCATTTGCCTGTCAATTTCACCTAACAAAGAATTGAAAAGCCCGTTAAAACCAGAGGGCATTCTTATGTTTATTTTAGGAAAGCCCAAATCAGGCGCGTCATTCCTGCCAAGAAAACCATAATCTTCATCTTTTTCATATCCCCTTTCCCCTTTGAGGTTATTTCCACAATAAGGGCAAAAATCAAAATCTTTTCCTATTTTACTTCCACACCTCGCGCATTTTTTTCCAAACATACCAGAGAGGAACAAGCAGGGTTTAAAAATCTTATGAAGTTAGCTGTTGCCTCCAGGCATAACAATCTTTTTAAACTTCGGAATTCCACTAGTTTATAACGAGTGGTTTGAACCGCTCGTGGAACTTCAGAAATCTATGATTTCTGATAGCTATCAAAATTCTTCTGAATTTTGAAGTTCCGATAGTGCTCAAGAATCACACAAAGCTTCAGAAACTTCATGTTTCTGAAAATCATCGAAAATCAAAAGATTTTCGAGATGTGGCATTATCATGCCACCCATCTGTGTGGGGTGGTTCTTGACATCACGGATTAGTGGGGTGTATGTATGGAAAAGAAAAAGATATCACTGATGGCGGCTGCGTCAAAGGCATTGGATTATAAGAAGAATAATCCAAACGCAGGAATCGAAGAGATAATGCGCAGCATCATGAAGGATAATGAGATAATTGAGTCTGCAAATATAAGCGCTGTGCCTGCTGTTGCAAGGGCTGTCAAATATAAGGAGAGCAACCCCGGCTTGAGCGACAGGGAGATACTGCAGAGAATCATGAATGAAATTCCTGAGATAATGAAAATATAGCGAAAGATGCTGGATAAATAAATATGCTGCAGGAAAAAAGAGGAGAGATGGGCGAGCAAAAAGAAGAGGCGCAGGAGCCAAAAAAGAAGTTTTCTGTTGATGAGACACTAAAAAGAAAGGGCATTGATTTAAAGAAGCTGGAGGAAGAGCAGGTTAAGCTGGCAAAGCAGCTGAGGTTTAAGGACGCGATTGACTTTTCCCAGGCAGAGAGAATAGGAGCATGCGAGAATGTTTCCTTTAAGAATAAAGTTATATCTGCGATTGTTGTGTGTGACGCAGAATGCAATATAATTGAGCAGAAATATTTTGCAGGCATAGCTGATTTTCCATATGTTTCAGGGTTCAGGGCATACAGGGAACTGCCTGCGATGATAGCATGTTTTCATGAACTAAGCGAGAAGCCGGATGTTATGTTTATTCATGGGCATGGGGCAATTCATCCAAGGCTTGGACTGGCAAGCCACTTTTCAATTGCATCAGGAATTCCTTCAATAGGCGTGGCAGACGGGCTGATTGCTGGAGAAGCTAATGGAGAAGATGTTATGCTGAATGGAAAGAAGGCAGGCAAGGTGCTGGCAAGCAAGCAGGGCAGCAGGCCCATGTATATAAGCCCTGGCAACCTTATTTCAGCTGAAACTGCATTTGATATTGCAAAAAGATTCATAAAGCTGCCACATAAGCTTCCAGAGCCATTGCATCTCGCGCATAGGTATGCCAAGGAAATTTTAAAGATATTGATTGACACTTCCAGGAAATAACCTGCTAAATTCCCATTCCGCCGGCAGTTTTCTTTATGCCATCAACAAGCTTTTTTCCTGCTTTTTCTGTTGTGCTGGCAATCAAAATCAGGTTGTTAAATATTATGTTTATTGGATTAATGAGGTTTACAAGCAGGGTGGACACTCTGGCTTTTTTCACTTTTCTTACCTCACCTATCTTAGGCAGCATGATTATGCCTACAACTGCCCTCAGGCATCCTGACAGGAAAAAGATGAAAAGCAGCTTGTTCATAAATGTTATTGACAGATTCTGCGCCAGCATACCCCCAATTGCTGCTCCGATAAATGTTCCTATTCCTATTAAGACATTAAAATAAGAAACGCAAAGCCCTCTTCTTTGGGGCGTGACAGAATCATAGATGAAGTTGCCTGCTGCAAAATTAAATGCTGCCCAGCCTATTCCTCCAGCAAGCTGCGGAACAATCATCAGGTAGATGGGGTTGCTGGAGAATAGCCATAAGACAGGCATTATTGGTACAAGCACCCCTCCGGCAGCAAGGAGCTTTTTGTTTCCGTATTTGTCTGACAGCTTGCCAAGAACAGGCATAACTGCGAGGGAGAATATAGAGGCGCTCAGGTTTATAAGCGTAAACCAAATATAGCTGAACTGCAAGTCCTTCAGCATATACACTGCAAAGAAAGGGCCGGCGATTGATGTGGCAAAGTGAGTCAGAGCTACATACATCACAAACCTGCCGAAATTATTGCCAGGCATTTTCCTGACAAACTGCAAGAGGGTAAAGTAATATCCTTTTTCGAGCTTGAATGCAGGCTCATAGTGTTTTGCGAAAAGCCTTGCAGATATCAGCCTGAAAATGAATGCGAAGATGAATAATATGGAAAATCCTATGAGCACCAGTCCTTTTGTCTTGAAAAAATCGAGTATAAATGCTGCAACAAGCGTCATGACAAGCGCAACACTTCCGCATATCCTGTTTCTTTTGCTGAAATATCTTCCTCTTATCTTTTCAGGAATTATGTCCCCAAGAAGAGAGAACCATGCCGGGCCTGAAATTGAGCCGGCTGCAATGTATATTGTATAGAATATGATAAGTATTACTGGCAGGGATGATGCGAATAAATTTTTCCAGAACAACAGCCCAAGCAGCAGTATTGGAAGCCACATAAATGCCTGCAAAGCAACAGATTTGGCAATAATACTCCTTCTTGAGAATTTTTCCATAATCTTTGAGCCGAAAAGCTGCGAGAGCGGGCCGAATAATCCTGAGAATGAGCTCAAAAATCCTATTTGGGCATTGTTTGCATTAAGCGCAAGGGCAAAAGGCGTTATGTATGTTTCGCCCATTGCGCCCATGACAGAGGTTGCGCTTCCCTCTTTAATGGAAAGAGCCATTGTCCTTTCCTTTTCCATCTTGTCTTTGACATCTGTAATAATCCTTACTTCTCTTCTCTTTCTGTTTTCCTTTTCTTCAATTTCCTCTTTTTCTATGGCTTCTATTATTCTATGCGCATGGCTGGCATGAACATCTTTGATATTTTTTGTGCCCCTGTTCCCCGCATCTCTTTTCTGCTCCATAAGAAAGAGAGGGCTTTGATGTTTTTAAATTTGACAGTGGGGAGAAAAATTAGCAAAAATAATTACCCTTGTTTTTTCAGAATCAATCCAGTACCAGAATAATAAAACCTTCCACGTGAATGAACTAATCTTATTTCTCCAGGGGTTGTATTTATAATTCCTGAAAAAGAGGGCACATAAGCATGCATGCCCGTGCTCGCTACAAATTCACATCCCTCATCAATTGCTGATTTAGCTAACTTTTCTAAGCCAAGTTCTACGGAATTTCTCTCTCCATCCCCCTCCGAATACACAATTAAGAATACAGAATCATAATCACGAAGGGATTTTCCTTTCATTTTCAAAAGAGTTTTAGCATCTTCTTTTGAAATATTGTTTTTGATATATTTTATTAATGATTCATCAATTTCTTGCATCATTATGATTCTAACTGATTTCCCTTTTTAAGAATTTGTATTATCAAATAGTTATGTCCGAAATTAAAACCACATTCTTTAGACTTCAAAAATGCTCTTTGAATTTTGGCATTTTTGATAGTGCTCAAGAACCCGAGCACGCTATATGTTTTAGCGCAGGGTTCTTGACAATGGGGTCGTAGCTTACTGCTT
>DATDUA010000082.1:0-3901 GCA_035290605.1 Candidatus Nanoarchaeia archaeon | reverse complement strand
AAAATGCCAAAAATAACTTTTACAACATCTGAAAGTGTGACAGAGGGGCATCCTGACAAGATATGCGACCAGATTTCAGACGCTGTATTGGACAACCTGATTGCGCAGGATTCAAAATCAAGGGTTGCAATTGAGACACTTGTGACAACCGGAAGCGTTCATGTTGCAGGAGAGGTGACAACAAGGGGATTTGCTGATGTGCAGAGAATAGCAAGGCAGGTTTTAAACGATATTGGCTATTGCGACCCTGCTTTTGGGATAGATTGCGAGGATGCAGGCGTATGGATTTCTATTCACGGGCAGAGTCCAGATATTGCGCAGGGTGTGGACAAAGAGGGCGCAGGCGACCAGGGAATGATGTATGGATATGCATGCAATGAAACTCCTGAATTAATGCCTTTGCCGATAATGCTGGCGCACAGGCTTACAAAAAGAATGGCAGAGGCAAGGAAAAACAGGGATATAATGAACATAGGGCCTGATGGAAAATCTCAGGTGACAGTTGAGTATCATGACGGAAAGCCTGTGAGAATAGAAGCTGTAGTTATAGCACAGCAGCACAAAAAAGATATTTCTGAGGATGAATTAAAAAAAGATATTTTAGAGAAGGTTATAAAGCCTGTCTGCGGAAGATTCATGGACGAGAAAACAAAGATTCATATCAATGCAACAGGCGCTTTTGTTATCGGCGGGCCAGAGGGAGACACAGGGGTTACGGGAAGAAAGATTATTGCTGATACATACGGAGGCGTGGGAAGGCATGGTGGAGGGGCTTTTTCAGGCAAGGACCCGACAAAGGTTGACAGAAGCGCAGCATATGCTGCAAGGCATATAGCAAAGAATATTGTCGCTGCCGGCCTGGCAGACAAATGCGAGATAGCACTTTCATATGCCATTGGAGTGGCAGAGCCGACATCTGTTAATGTTGATTGCTTTGGAACTAATAAAATTCCTGAAGAGAAGATAGCAGAGCTTGTAAGAAAGCATTTTAGATTAACTCCAAGAGGAATTATAGAGAGCCTGGATTTGAGGAGGCCTATTTTCAGGCAGACTGCTGCATATGGGCATTTTGGAAGAAATGACATGGGATTCACCTGGGAAAAAACAGACAAGGCAGATATTCTTAGAAAAGAGGCGGGACTGTAATCTATAATAAAATTCTTAATTAAAGATTAAAACTAAGAAAAATGCAAACCTACCAAAAAATATCCTTATTTTTGGCTGCTGTTACTGCAGTTGTTATCTTTTATGTTTCAACACTGCAGTTTCCGCCAAACCCATTTCCGCAGTTTTCACTTACATCTTTGATTTATCATGCAGGCATCTTTTTTCTGCTGACGCTTTTTCTTTTGCTGTCAGGAATGCCAAATTTTAATAGGGAGTTTATTTTTATTGTCCTGCTGGCTTCTTTTGCTTATGCAGGGCTGGATGAGCTGCACCAAGTTTTTGTTCCAAACAGGGTTGCAGATATCTTTGATTTTAGCAAGGATGCTGCTGGCTCGCTGATAAGCTTGGCATTTCTTGGATTGATGAGAAGAATTAGAAAGTAATTACCATTATTAAATAATAACAATATAGAAACATTTAAATATTCTGCAATAGATGCATTGTTCATGGCAAAAACAAAGATTTTGGCTACAATCGGGCCTGCCTCGGCTGACAAGGTAAAAGAGCTTGTGAAGGCAGGAGTGGATGGAATTAGATTTAATATGTCTCATATCCCTCCTGAAAAATATGAATCTACGCTTAAGCTTATCAGAGATACAAAGGCGGTTAATCCGGAATTATTTTTGGTGGGGGATTTGCAAGGTCCTAAGATAAGGCTCGGAGATTTTCCGCCTTTGAAGATAAAGCCAAATGATGAGATTAAGATTGTTCCTGCCTCGCAATTTAGCCAGGAAGGAATACCACTGCAATTAGAGACGCTTTATCAGCATGTTAAGCCAGGTTATATCCTGCTGGTGGATGACGGAAATGTTGGCTTGGAGGTTAAATCAGTCTCAAACAAAATAATAAAATGCATAGTCCAGTATGGCGAGGTTTTAAATGCCAGAAAAGGGGTTAATGTGCCTAATGTAAGCATTCCAATGGATTACCTGTCTAAAAATGATGCCTCGCATTTAGGATTTATGGCAGAGGCAAATTTTGACTATGTTTCTGCCTCATACTCAAGAAATAGGGAAGACATACTAAAGGTTAAGGGCAGGCTGGAAGGCACTGGAATAAAGGTTATAGGAAAGCCGGAAAATCGCGAGGGGATAAAAAATCTGGATGAGATTATGCATGAGGCTGATGCGATGATGGTTCCAAGAGGAGACCTTGGAATGGAGATAGGGGTTGTCAATGTGCCTGCCTGCCAGAAGATTATGATTAAGAAATGCAGAGCTGCAGGAAAGCCAGTTATTACTGCCACCCAGATGCTTGAATCAATGATGCAGTGCAAAGAGCCAAAGAGGGCAGAGGTTTCTGATATCTTTAATGCAGTTCTTGATGGGACAGATGTTGTTATGCTTTCAGGGGAGAGTTCAATAGGGAAATATCCTGTTGAAGCGGTTGATATGATGAATAAAACTGTAGAGCAGGCAGAGGAGTATCTGTTTAGCATAGGGGCATCGGGCAGTGAAAATGGGGATTTTTGTGCCAATTCTGAAACGCCTGCAGATTATATAAGCAAGGCTATTTGTGATATTGCCAACAACCAGGATATCAACGCCATACTGGTGCCTACATCAACAGGCTATACAGCGAGAATGGTGTCAAGATTCAGGATAAACAAGCAGATTATTGCAACAACCTATAATCCTAAGGTAAAAACGCAGTTAAATGCTGTATGGGGTGTTATTTCTTTGCTGACAGAGCAGCTTGATGAAGAATACATCGTGGAGGATTCTATAAAATTGGCTAAGGAGAAAGGGTATATCAGAAGAGGGGACAGGATTTTGATTACAGGTGGGAGAAAAATGCATGGAAAAGGCACAAACATCCTGAGAGTCGAGGATGTGGAGTGAATGCATCCAATTCCTGCAAATCTATTTATTATATATTTTATCATATAAATTATTATAAGTCACACAACAAGAAGCATCATATGAAAATTAATATTGCCTCAAAGAATCCTGTGAAGGTTGAAGCTGTTAAAGAAATAATAAAGAGTTATGATTTTTTAAAAGGGGCAGAGGCAGAAGGATTAAAGGTTAACTCGGGAGTTTCTAAACAGCCTAAATCACTGGAAGAAACTATCCAAGGCGCAATAAACAGGGCAAGATTAGCTTTCAATAACTGCACATATAGTTTTAGCATAGAAAGCGGCTTGATGAGTGTTCCCCAAACAAAAACGGGCAGCATGGACTTTTGTGTTTGCGCCATTTATGACGGAAAACAATTTCATTTAGGCATGTCCTGCGCTTTTGAGTTTCCTGTTAAAGTCACTAAAATGATTCATGATTTGGGCATAGATGCCAATGAGGCATTTTACAGGTGCGGCTTAACCCCAGACAAAAAGATTGGCTATTCTGAAGGCGTAATAGGAATGCTGACAAAAGGCAGGATAACAAGGAAAGAGCATGTTAAACAAGCGATTCAAATGGCTTTGATACACCTGGAAAATTCGCATTTGTATTAATGCCCCTATTTCTAAACAGAACTATCAAAACTAAGCTTGAATTAGCTGCTTTGATTCTTCTTGCAGGATGTTTCTTTTAGTCAGGCTCCAATCAAGCTTTATCAAATTATTTACAAAAGAATTATCAAGGTTGAGCTTGTAATAATCAGACTTTCCTATTCTTCTCGTCTTTATCACTATTCCAGACTTAATAAAATAAGGAAAGAAAAGCTTAATGGAATTATAACTAACATTGCTTTCTCTTGCTATCTCTGTCATGGGATAATCAAAGAAATGATT
>DATDUA010000081.1:0-10599 GCA_035290605.1 Candidatus Nanoarchaeia archaeon | reverse complement strand
AGCGAGATAACATTAAGAAAATATGAGAAGCCTTACAATCTTGAAAAAAGGGAGCTTGTGAAAAAAGTATGCCTGAGCCTTGGCTTGCTGCAGCCTGGCGACAGCAGGGACATTATCGTCGATATTTTGCTTGTTTTGCTTGATGCCGGCAATGAGAAAAAAGAGCTTTCAAGCGAGGAGATAAAGGCAAAGGTTGAAGAAACAAGAAAGAGCCACAGCCTTGACATGAAAGGGATGGCTGATTCAAACATAAGAAGGCAGCTGAAAAGATTAAGAGATTCAATGCTGGTTGACAAGCAGCAGAACCTTTACAAGATGAGCGAGTTTGAAACGCTTGGCAGGATATTTGAGCAGAAAATAGAGAAATTCCTTGTTCCGCAGACAATTGAAAGAATAAAGGAATATCTTGCTGAATTGGAAAAATAGGCATGAGAAAAAATGGAGCCCATAAGCATACTTTACCATGAAACATTTTCTGAGTTTTCAGATTTGTATCAGATTGAGATTAGAGAACTATCAGATAAAATAGGAAGAAAGATAAATATGCAATTTTGCAGAAGTTCTGAGATAGCAAATAAATTGGCATCAAACCCAAATCAAAAAAACAATGGGGCATCACACACTAAAGCTTCAGAAATCTTTTATGGATTTCTGATAGTGCTCAAGATTTTGTAAAATCTTGACATGTGTGATTTGTAAAGCCTTTTGTTTCCGCGAAAATCCTTGATTTTCGGGGCCCTAAAAATCCCAGAAGGATTTTTTTGGTTAGGATGCTCAAGAACACAGCTCCATCCTTTAGGGAGGAGTTTTGTCAAGTGTTCTTGACATTATAATTTTGTTGTTTTGCATATATGGGAAGGGCCCGGAATGCTTATGGCAAGAGGATGCAGAAGATTATCTAATGCTGTATTGGTGGCAGAATCAAGCATCTATCCGCATGGAAGTGAAGAGGTATTGAAATATTTTGATGAGTATATGCAGCATTTAATGCATGAAGAAACTTTAGAGAATCTGCTGAAAAAATACGGCTTTATTTCCGAGCAGATTCTAGGAAACAAAGAAAAAGCTTTATAAACACATTTTTCATGTGAGATATGCCATTAACTACATCGTTAAAGCTCACATTCTGGGCTCAAACGCATTATGTAGAAGGCAAGAATGTAACATTTCGATTTAATGAAAAATGGAAAAACAAGATGTAATCAAGGTGTTGGAAGAATTAAGAAAGCAGGAAAAAAAGAACTTTGAGCAGGGAGTTGACTTAATTATAAACTTAAAAAAGATTGACATCAAGAAAACACCTGTAAGCACATTTGTTTCTGTTCCGCATAAGATAAAGGAAAGAAAAATCTGCGCATTTTTGAACAAGAAAAACAGCGTTGCTGACACAATAACCAAAGATGAATTTGACGGGTACAAAGAAAAAAAGAAAGTCAAGAAGCTTGCCAGGCAGTATGAGTTCTTTATTGCATCTGCAAACCTTATGCCTTCTATTGCAAGTGTTTTTGGCAGGGTGCTGGGAACAGCCGGAAAGATGCCTTCTCCGCAGCTTGGAATAGTAACAAGCGAGGACAGCGAAACAATAAAGAATGTAATGGGCAGGATAAACAACAATGTAAGGGTAAAGGCAAAAGAGCCGAGCATAAAGGTGCTGATAGGAAAGGAAAAAATGAGCAATGATGAAATAGCTGAGAATATAATTGCGGTTTATAACGCTGTCCTGAATATACTGCCAATCAAGAATGATAATGTCAAGTCTGTTTTAATCAAATTCACTATGGGCAAGCCAAAGAAAATCTTGCTTGTGTAAAAATGGCAAAGGCAAACAAAAAAACAAACGGGAACGCAGAAAGGGCAGCCAAAGCAGTGCCTGAAGCAAAGCTGAAAGCTGTCAGCAAAATAGCTGGGTTCATAAAGGCAAACAAGACAATCATGATTGCCTCTGTAAAAAACATGCCCTCTTCGCAATTCCAGGACATAAGAAAAAAGCTTAGAAATGACGCAACAATAATCATAGCCAAGAAAAGCACAATAGAGAAGGCGCTTGAATCAGGCAACAGCCAGGTAAATGACTTAAAGAAATATATTGACAGTGATTATGCATTTATATTTTCAAAGCTCAACCCATTTGAGCTTGCATCTCTCCTGTCTGAGAACAGGAGCCCTGTAAAGGCAAGGATTGGGCAGGAGGCTGCTGAAGACATTATTGTTGATGCTGGGCCGACAGACTTAATTCCGGGGCCTGCAATAAGCGAATTAGGGGCAGTTGGATTAAAGATAGCTATAGAGGACGGCAAAATAAACATAAGAGAGGGCAAGGCAATTGTCAGAAAGGGTGAGAAGGTAAGCGAGGCAGCGGCGAGCATAATGGCAAAGCTGAGCATAAAGCCTTTTACAGTCGGCTTTGAGCCGATTGCAGCTTATGATGCAGATACAGGCAGTATTTATGCTGGAATCAGGGTAGACAAGAAACAGACGCTTGGCGAGCTAAGGGCAGACTATGCAAGGGCTTTAGGGCTTGCGCAAAGTATTAAATACACATGCAAGGAGATAATAGGATACCTGCTTGCAGTTGCTTCAAGCCATGAAAAGGCACTGGAAAGTGCAGCACATGCAGTAAAGCAGGCAGAAGCGCCTGCAGCGCAAGAGGCGCAGTTAATTTCACCATAAAATAAACAAGGAGGAAAAAAATAAATGGAATACATATACGCAGCACTATTGTTGCACAAGCTGGGAAAGAATGTAGACGAAGACAGCCTGAAGAAGGTTGTAACAGCGACAGGGGCAGAGTTTGACGATACAAAGGCAAAGAGCCTTATAGCAAGCCTGCAGGGCGTTGATATAGACAAGGAGCTACAGTCAGCAAGCTTAGCAGCAGCAACACCGGCAGCAGTGCAGGAGAAGAAGGAAGAGAAAAAGGAAGAAAAGGCATCTGAAGCTGCAGAAGGGCTCTCAGCACTCTTCGGATAAATTTATTTTGTTTTTAATTGAAAGTCCGAAGAGAATTCCTAATTCTGGATCTAAGATTTACGCAGTCATAGAATGATTAAGAAATTACTAATCGTCATTTGTAAATTTCCTTTTATCCGTAAATCTGCAAACCTTTTTTCCGGCTTCTACGATAAGGTTCCCCTGATGGTAAACTCTTCCACCCCTCTTAATCTCCAATCTCTTTTTTATATAAAAATCCCCACCAATATTTATGCTTCTGTAATCGCCATTTAGGTAAATATTGCCCCCATCCATTAAGTTGCCAATATCTTTGCCTGCATTTCCATTGACAGTAATGCTGCCGCCATGTTTCATGTATCCAAGATGGTCTCCGCAATCCCCATTTATTATTATACTGCCGCTATTTTGATGAAAACCTGCATGACTGCCAACATTTCCAGAAACAGAAAGCTTGCCGTATCTCATCCCCAAGCCAGTACTATGCCCCATATTGCCCAGTATTTCCACCTCTTTCCTTTTATTAAATGTAAAGCCTGCAGGCAAATCTTTCAAATGTTTTGTTGTTATCTTTATTTTGTCCTCTGCACATTTTTCAACGAGGTATCTAAGAAAGCTGCCCGCTAAGGTGCTGAACAATGAAGCATCCTGGTATTGCGCAATTAAAATCGAGAAATTATAAATTTCATCAGCACTTGGCTGCTTGCCTTTCATTGCCCTGCGCATATGCCTATCAAAATCCGAGTAGGAAAAACTGCTTTCAGGAACAAGTTCTTTAAACTCCTTTAAAGTTAATTCCAAGGTTGAGCCTTTTTCAACAGCTATCTTGTATAAATCAGGATTATTTAAAAAGCTGTATTTATCAGCAAAGGCAAGCTCTACAAGCTCGTCTGCTGAGCAGTTCAGCAGTTCATTATACTCTTTTTCTGTCATGGCTCTGTCTTCAAATTTTTTAACTAATTTCAGCACATAGTCTCTTGCAACATTAGAATTTTTAAGAGCAGTGGCACTAGCCTTTTGTATTGGGTTATTCTCATCTCTTAATGAATAGATTAAGCCACCCAGCATTAATTTAGAAGAAAAATCAGGGCAGGATTTTAATTGCTGTTCCAAATTTCTAGATTCTTCTTCTGAACAAGAAGGCAAAGAAAACCATCTTTGATCCAGCTCATGGATAACGCTCCCTGCTTTTTCATAAACTGGGTTAGAAGGAATATTTTGCCTGTCTGAGGACCGCCACCATTCCTCTTGAGGTGGGAGTTGATACAACACCTCTATCACATTTGTTTCACACTTGTGAACCTCATATTTTCCTTTTGTGTTAAGATTAATTATCCTGATTTGTTCATCAGAAAGATACTTCATCTCAATATTCTTCTCTATTCTTTCGCGCTTTAGCTCTACAATTTTTTTCATGGGAAACTACACAACAGCTGGTTTTATAAATCTTACTAATTTATTAACTTGATAGTGGTTTCTTTGTAATATTTTTTATGTCCAATAATTTAATTTGTTAATTGTCAATAAGGTTTAAAAGTCCATATGGCATTTATTTTATATGGCCCGCGTGGGACAACGGTACTCCACCTGCCTTGAGAGTGAAGAGAACCAAGGTTCTCCACCGCACTACTCTCTTTTTAAGAGAGCATAACAACACGAGAGCAGGGCTCGCAAGAGCATCCAGGTTCGACTCCTGGCGCGGGCGTTCTGACTTTGCTAAATAGAGCTTATGAAGAAGTCAGAACGCACGCAGGGCGTTTTATAATACTAAATCCCTATAATTCTCATCAGTAAAACCGCAGTTCCTGCCACCAATGGCACAAACAAATTGTCATCTACATGGCTGTCCCTTATTTTTATCTCAACTGCCTCGACAAGCATTGCTGCCAGAGAGGCGACAAGGGCTTCAGGAAAGCTTACAAAGAATAAAGCAGCAAGGGTGCCTGCAATCACGCCGAATATCAAGCCTTCAATGTTCTTTGACTTGTTGAACGCAATCTTATTTTTTCCTATGCCCTCTCCAACCAGATGGCTTATGCCGTCGCCAAAGCTGAGGATAAGTATGGACGCGAGGGCAATATCCTGGCTGAAAAGCTTTAAAGCAAGCAGGCTTCCAACCAAAAAGAAGATAAATCCCTCTCCAGGCAGCTTTGTTGCCAGCTTTGCCTTTGGCCTGTCAAAATTCTTCAGAAACCATGAAACTACTGGAATGCTGAATTTTATGCTCAAAAAAGAAAGGGCAATTCCTGCAAGAAGCGCATAAAACAAAATCCAGGCATTTATTACATTATTAAGAATAAGCAGGACTAAAAGCAAACCAAAAAGGACATGCATCAGCTGCCTGAGGATTTCTTGTTTGCGCATGAGTATTATAAAAACTTGCCATATAAAAACATTTCCTGTTTTAGCTGCACGGCGATTATTGCAGCAAAACTGGCAGTATCCCACCCAAGAACAGAACAATCACAAAAAATAAGAATTTGAAGAGCTTCTCCTTAATAAAAGAGGGATTATAAGAAAAATTGATTATGGAGTATATGAGCATCAAAAGTATGGTAGCAGAAAAATAAGCAAAAGCCAGGCTGACAAAATAATCTGCTATCATCAGGCCAACAACATTAAAGATGAATATTGTTGCCAAATTGTTTGTATACCACCCTAAAGTGTCCCATAGCCTTGTTTCTTTCCAGTATGCTACCTTCGAGTATGCCAAGCTTGAAACAAACAGCAAAGGAATTGCCAGGGAAATTTGCGTTACAATTATCACGCTGAATTTTTCAGGGCTTAAAGTCCAGATGAGTGTAAAAATCGTGAACAGGCTTCCAATTAAGAAAGAGTTTATAGCAACCCTGTTTCCTGCCTTTTCCGGGTTAGTCCTAAATATTCTTTTCATTTTGCACACTTATTAAAAATCTATCCTTTGAAGAATCCTGCAATCCTCTGCCAGAAGCCTTTCTTTTCCGGCTTTTCCTCGCCAACAGCCTCGTATTTTATCAGGGGCTTTTCTACGAGCTTTGGCGCGGATTCGGCAAGCTCCTTATTTACAGCGTCTATTGCATTAAGAACAGTGCCCTTGGAATACCCTTGGCTTATAAGAGCCCATTTCAGGCTTTCGAGAGTATAACCCTTGGAAAGATTTTTCTTGATATAGCCCACAATCTGCTGCATATATGCCTCGCCTTTCATCATCATTTTAACCTTTTTAGCTGATAACAGCCTGAAATAACAGGCGAAAAAAGTTTATAAATTTTTACTTTTTTCTTTTTTTGCTGATTTTCCCCGTTTTGCTGTTTCTTGCTACAACCTCTACCAAAAGCATGGATATTAAAATGTCTAAAAAATGATTCAGCCCCATTAATGGAAAGAAAGAAAAGGGCAGTGTTGCAGGATTTGTGTTTGAGGGATAGAAATAATAATATGTTGCAAAAACCAGCATTGCGACAAATGCTATAACAACCGGCCTTAAAATCCTGCTTTCAGGAAATCTTGATTTAGAGTATGAAAGGATGTACATGAACAGGAAATAAACAAGAAAGATAACAATAAACTTGGCGGCAAAATAGCTGAATATCTCTGGCTCAAATGCTGCATAGGCAGGCTCAAAGATGAGCTTGTGCGCTATAAAATCAAGGAGTATGGCAAATAGTGATAGTACTGCTGCTGTCAGGCTCAGCTTAAGGTATTTGACGGGCATATTAAGAATAATTTCTCTCCATTTTTCAAAATCAGCTGGTCCGGGGGCGTCCGAGGCATATCCTATCAGGATTATGAATTGATTGGCTTTTCTTTTTCCTGTTATTTAATAGCCTTTCTCATAGTACCTTTTTTTTTTGAAAGCGCAATGAGAATAACGGCAAGCACAATCAACGCTATCACCACGAGCGCGATTATAACCCATAAAAATACCTGTGTTGTTTTTTCTGCTGCCCCTTCTCCGGCAGCTGCGCCTCCTGTGGCTGTCTCGTTTGCCAGAGGTGTTATCTGTATTGGAACCTCTTCGTGTATGCTCTTTATTGTAACATTTACCCTTTTGTTCAGGGCATTGATTGAATTAAGCGTGACAGAGAGGTCATAGAATGTGTCATTTGTAACCTCAAACTTCTTTGTCTCTCCGACTGAGAGTGTTGCCTGCTGAGGGGTTGACGAAACATTTATTGTTGCTGTTGTGTTTGTTACTTCAACAATTCCTGCATAGTGTATCTCTCCGCTGACACTGACTTTAACCCTGTAACTTACAGCTAATTCCTGGGTGTAGCCATTCTCAAACTGCTCATCGCTTATAACATACGTTGATTTCCATGCGCTTGCTGCTCCTCCGCCTCCGCCGCTTGTTGTAGTAGTTGTGCTGGTTGTTGTGGCAACAGTTGCCCCGCCCAAGCTTCCGCTTGTTCCTGAGAAGTGCGGAACCCTCAGCCATACGATGTTATTTCCGGTGTCTATGATGCAAGGGTGAGAGGCATTTATTATTGATGCTGATGTCACGCTGACATTTCTGCATGTTACAGGTGATGTCAGGTTAGCCCACTCGCTTACCCTTCCTGAATAATGAGAGAAGTTTCCTGCAAGTGCGCTGGCAGATGTTCCGTTTGCTGTTGTGTTCCATATAATATTCCAGCTATCATCATACATTATAGGTATGCTTACATTTACAGGCGCAGAGTCATTTAATCCAGAGCCTTCGCCTTCTGTGTAAGGAATTGATATAAGAGCATAGTCATATATCTTTGGGCCTGAAGAGCCAAACCTTACAGCTGCTGCGAAATTACTGGCTGATGTGCCGTTTTTATTTGTGCCCCTGTCAAACACGACATCTGGAGGGCCTGATGCTATCAAGTCAACATTTACATAATGGATTAAGATATTTCCTGTACCCATCCTGAAGCTTAGCTTGCCTCCGCCCATAACAGCCCTGATTGGATTAAAGCTCTGCATGTTCTGTGAGCCGCCGATAAGGCATGTTGATGGAGGGTTAGGAACATCGCATGTTGAATTTGAGTAATAAAGCTCCATTGTTATGCTTCCTGAGCCGACTGTGCCGTCTATTGCGCCAGGATTGAATGAGGCTGCTGTGATGTTGTTAAGGTTTGCCCTTAGCTGCGCCTGTGTGAATGAAACTGTTCTTGGAGCGAACTGGGCAGGGCTTCCTGCTCCTCCAGGAGAGCCTCCGCTTATATAAACATTCATCTCTGTTATGCCTGTTGCATTCAACAAAGGAATTGTAAGGTTGGTTATTGCCTGAGCCTGAGGAACATCATATATCCATGTAAAGGATGTTGCATTGTATGCAGAGTAGTTCACCTTGACTTCTGCATGCACTGACAGATTGCCCAGGGTGGAATTTGTGCCATTTACAATAAAGAAGTTGTATTTTGCTGTTGTAATGTTTATGTTTGTGCCGATAAGGGTATTCATCGTGATATTGGACTGTGAGCCAAACAATCCAAAGACTGTGAAGTTTACAGACTTGGTTGCAGTGCCGTAAGGCAGGCTTATGTTTGCAAAACCTCCATAAAGCAAGGAGCCATTCCTTGCTGTAGCAAATAATAATATATTAGAGGCTTCTGCTGGCGCTGGCAAAGAAATATTATAAAGCCCTGTTGCGAGATTGGAAAAATCACCCTGTCCGCCAGGAGGAAGAGCAGCACTTAGATTGTAGGGCATTGTGCTAAATTGGGCATGCACAATATTTCCTGGCTCCATAAGATAAGGAACAACTGTAAGCTCATTCCAGCTTGATATGTTCCCCGCCATGTTTATAGAGTAATTGAAGTAGCCAAAAACAGTTGCAATTGACATTGATAAATTGAATTTTTTATTCAATGTTTTTGTTGTGGCATTATAGCTTGAATTCAGGGTGAGGTTATATGAATCAGTTGCAGAGAAGTTATTCCAGCTAAGGCTTACAGGCATGCTTTGCTGAGGGTACATCATTATAGAATAGTTCCTGCCAGAAGGCACATAAACAACTGCCTCTGTCACAAAAGAGTCAAAAACACTTGCTATTGGATATCCAAGCTTTGTGTCTTTTATCTGGTAATTAAAAGCTGTTGAGTCTTGTGAAGAATTGAATGCGCTAATATTAATAGTGCCTGCAGGAGTCAGGTAGAAGTTTGCGCCAGCCATCATCTCCATCATTAGGGTTGGAAATGGGGGAATTGTTTTTGAGATATAATCGACAGAATTTCCCGTGTTGTTTCCAAGCCAGGTGGCATTTTTATGTGTTATTGAAATCTCATAGATGTACAAAGCAGAAACATTGGTTACAGTCAGATTAAACCAGCCAGAAAGATTTGTTGTTGTCGCATTATAGCCAACAACAGCCCAGCCCTGCATGGTTCTTACTGTTATTGTGACATTTGAATTGTTTAAAGCAACCCCATTTTCATCTGTGACTGTCCCGTTGAATTGGAAGATAGCAGAAACCATGCTGATGCTGAATGCAAATATCAAGAACGCTGCAAAAATCAAGTATATTTTATTAAAGCTTATTTTCATCCTCTTTATTCTTTCCTGCTCTCTTTTTTGTCTAGCATACCTAAAATTGCCCTATTTATAAATCTTTCGCTGATTTTTTGATTCTCTTTTTTTATGTTTTACCGAAGAGAAATCGGCTTTGCCTTTTTGTAAAATGCAACTGCCTCTTTTAATTTGACCTTGGATTTTGCATAGATTGCCAGAAACTTTTCACCTTTTTTGAGGATATTGCCAACATGCCTGTATAAATACAGCCCTGCCTCCTTGTCAGCAGGGCATCCCACGCGCCTTGCGAGGGCATTTATCTTTTTATTGTCTATCTCAATTATTTTGCATCTCTTATTTGCCTTGATAGTGAAGCTGAATGGGGCAAGGTGCAGATTGTTAAAATCGCCTTTTTGCGCGAGGATAATCTGCTTAAATTTTTCAAATGCCTTTCCTGACTGCAGAATCTGCGCAGCAAGCTCCATGCCTTTGCCTTTCTTTGCCCTGCCTGCCAGCTCAAGCAATCTTGAGGAAAGCAAAAGGGATTTTTTCTCCAGGTCCATGGGCTTTGAAGGCAGCTGCTTTAAAACAGCGAGGACATCCCTCATCTCCAGCACAGGGCCTATGCCATTTCCAATCGGCTGGGAGCCATCTGTCAGGATGCAGTCAAGCTTTATCTTAAAGTATCTTGCAAGCCAAAAGAATTTTTTTCTCAGTTTTTTTGCCTCTTGCTTTGTCACCTTTGCTGTCTTTCCGCATGGAATGTCAATCAAGACATGCGTTGCGCCGACTGCCAGTTTCTTTGCCATTATTGATGCAAGAAGCTGGGGCTCTGGGTCAAGCTTCAAAAGCCGCTCCACCTGTATGATTTTATCGTCGGCAGGAGCCAGTCCAAGAGCACCCCCCCATATCATGCACGCATTCACTTTAGTGATTATTTTTTTCAGCTCGCTTATTGAAAAATCAACTCTTACAATGGTTTCAATGACATCTGCTGTGCCTGCAGCAGAGGTTATTGCCCTTGATGATGTCTTGGGAATTGTCAGGCCGGCAGCCGAGCATATTGCAACAACTATCGGTGTTGTCCTGTTGCCTGCAATTCCGCCAATGCTGTGCTTGTCTGCTATAATTTTTTTTCTTAAGTTCAACTTCTGCCCTGTCTCAACAATTGATTCTGTCATCCATGCAGTC
>DATDUA010000080.1:0-12392 GCA_035290605.1 Candidatus Nanoarchaeia archaeon | reverse complement strand
AAAGGAATATTGCTCTCTCTTGCGAATCTTATTGCTTTTATCTTTCCCTCTGTTCCTGTTGAGCCAAACCCTCCTGGCACTATAATGCCCTGAAATTCCTTTAGCTTCTCCAAGCCTGCTTTGTTTTCCTCAATGTCATTTGAATTAACCAGCCCCATATTTACCTTAACATCATTCTTAGCCCCTGCATGTTTTAATGCCTCAATTATAGATGTATAGGAATCTGCAAGCCTGTATTCGCCTATGCTGACATATTTTCCAACCAGGGCGATGTTTATAACTTTTGAAGGATTCAATATCCTGCTCACAGCATCTGTCCACTCTGCCCAGTCAGGCTCTTTTTTCTTTTCAAGATTCAACTTTCTCAAAATTTTCCCCCCAAGCCCCTCTTTTTCGAGATTTAAGGGAATAATGTAGATAGTGTTGGGGGTTGCCTCGCCTGTAACATCAGGCATGCTTATAACATCCTCAGAGCTTATGTTCGCATACAACTCTATCTTTTTCTTTCTGACATCATCCAGTGCTTTTTTCCCACGGCAAAGAATAAAATCCGGCTGTATGCCGCTTTCACCAAGCAATTTTACTGATGTTTGCGTTGGCTTTGTTTTCATCTCTTCAATATGGCTTGGAATCGGAAGGTATGTTACAAGGATATAGATTATATTTTCCTTCCCTATCTCCCTTTCCAGGCTCTTCATTGAAAAAAGGAAGGGTATATTTTCATAATCCCCTACCGTGCCCCCGATTTCAATAAGCACAATATCAAAATCCCTGCTTGCCTCTTTTATCCTTCTTTTTATCTCATTAGGAATATGCGGAATGAACTGGACAGTCTCCCCCAGAAAATCGCCCCTTCTCTCTTTCTCTATCAGGCTTTTATATACCTGCCCCGTTGTAATATTGTTTGATTTTGGAATTGATTGCCCTAAAAACCTTTCATAAGTTCCCAAATCCTGGTCTATCTCCCCGCCGTCATCTGTCACCCACACCTCTCCGTGCTCTGTTGGCCTTAAAGTTCCTGCATCGCAATTTATGTATGGGTCTATTTTTATCGCACTTACTGAAAATCCATATTCCTGAAGTATCCTGCCGATGGAAGCTGTCGCAACACCCTTGCCAACACCAGAAATAACTCCGCCTACAACAACTATGTACTTGGTCATACTGGAATAAATCTTTAAGACATTATAAAGATTTATGTTTAAAAGAATACAGGTTAGAACTAATTTATCCAAGCATGCCCGAAAGCATTGCCACTCCCAAAGCAATCATGGCAATGCCAATGACAAGCCTGAGCCATTTTCTCTTCTCAAGCCTTAGCTTTTCTGCCTTTTCTGCGGAAAATCCAAAAGAGACAGCAAGCAGGATTATCACCAGAGGAAGAACAAATATAATATTGTAAAGCAGCAGGTATGGAATAGCCATTGCATAGGCATTCTTTGCTATCAGCCCAAGAATTGCAAGATACACACCGCCTGTGCAGGGCAGCTCAAACATGCTTACCAAAATTCCAAGGATAATCGCAGCAGGCAGGCTTGCCTTTTGCACATATTTCTCTATGGTTCCTTTCTTTGATTCAGGAATAGCAAGTGTTATGCCTTTGCCATACCAAAAAAAGTCCTTTATATTTATTGCGCCTGCGGCTATTGAGATTACAGCAGCTGCATAAAAAACATACCTTGTTGCGCCCATAAATTGTATTACCCTTAAAAGCCCAAGCCCTGCCAGAAAATAAACAATGAACACCGTGATTATATAAGCAATGCCAATCTTCAAAGCCCTTTTTGTCGCGCCAAGGGATGTTATGTAGAGCAAAAGAAATATAAGGACAGCAAATGCGCACGGGTTTATGCTGTCTGCCAGCGCAGCAAGGATTATTGCAGGCAGGGTAATCTTTATCTCCCTGGAAGGGGAGATGTCGCGCGATGCTGACTCTTTTGCATTGTATCCAAGCGGGCAGATGGGCTCGTTTTTCAGGAAATAATTAATGTTTTCTTCAAGCTCTCTTTCAATAACATTGCTCCCAATCAATGCTATATTGCTTATAAAAACAGCAGGCACATGAGGATCATCTATTCCATATCTCTCAACAAAATCCTGGAACAGCCCCTGGTTGGTTTCATTGTAATAAACCTCAAGCTCATAAAGGGTAAAATTAGGGTATTTTGCTGCGAGCTCCTGAATCTTTGGGTGGATATAAGCGCAATACGGGCAGGTTTCTCCATAAAAATAATATATGCAGTATGTGTCATTTTCAGGAAAAGGGCATTTTCCTGTGTCGCAGCTCTTTAAAACAGAGCCAGATGCGCCAGCATCTGCAGCTAAAACCGAGCCTGCAAAAACAGCAGATATAAGAATAAACAGCAAGAACAGATATAACTTCCTCATTTTATATTCTAAAAAAGCCATGTTTTTAAATCTAATCCACATAAGACTGGAATGCCGGGATTATACAAAGATATATTAAAGAATATGAATGAAGCGCAGAAATTGCTTGATGATTCAGGGAGAAATCTGCCTGAAATGAAGAGACTTGTAAGCAGAGAGAGGGCTCATGAGCCTGAGATATAGCAAAAGACAAAAATAATTGAACTAACAGATATTCTTTTACTATCTATTCAAGGCATGATTTTGCTCAATTGTCAATATCCTTGAATATAGCTGCAAGAATGCTTTATGCACAGCTATATAATGCAGCCCATAAAACTTTATAAAACCAGCCTGCCAAGAGTATATTATGAATATTGGGAAGTTTTATGAAAAATGCCTGAGAAGTTTTTCTGACAGCCTCCAGCAGTTTGAGCTTTATCATTTCACACCGTATTACGAGACATCCTATCATGGGGAGATGTGGCGCATTCTTAACAGCTTAAAGGAGATGGGAAGGAAAGCAGAGCTTGTTGTGGACTTTAATGAGAACATGAGCCTTGACTGCTTTGAGGAAATGCGCATAAAAGACGGGCTGCTGCATATAGAGGGGCTGCGTGAAGGCGAGTGCTTCAGGGAGGTTCTCATTCTAAAGCCTGAGAAGATGTTTGTAAGGGCAAGGATAAACACACCCGGCGGAAACTTTATCTGCATCAATAATGCGTGCATAAAAGAATATGTTGAAGAAGACGAACTCAGCGAGATTGTCCTGAGAGATGCAAGCCCTGTCCTCATTCATCCGAAAGGCTCTATATACACAGACAGCAAAGCAAGCCATTCAATCAGGCAGTTTTTAGGAAGTGAAAAATAACAGCCATTCACAATAAAGCCATCAAGAAAAAGAGAAAATGCCAACACCTTCAGAAGAACAAGACGAGGAAATGAAGCAGCAGGGATTTTGCATTGACAAAGATTATGAATATCCAAAATTTGCAAAAGAGGAGCATGAATCACTTGAACTATTAAGGGACAAAAGCAAAGACGAGAAAGTAATAAAGAAATTTTTTGGAAGTTTTGAGGAATTTTTAGGCAAATTAAAGAGAGCATCTTCTGTCCATGATATTGAGAATGTTTACAAGAGGCACAAAATAGAAGCAAGAATTTTCTCTGAATTTACAGGGAATATGCCTTTACCAGAAAAAGAGATGAAGCTCCTAAACGGAATGCTGTTCAATAAGCTTGATTTAATTCTTGAATATGAGGATGCTGTGAATTTTATAGCAAGGGATGGTGGGGAAATAAGGGAAAAAATAGCTTATGAAGCTGACGGCAAGACGCAAAAAGAAGGCTGGAAGAGGCTGTATTTTAAGTAAAATAGAAATGCACTGGAAAAAGCAGAAATAATTTTACTTCAAAACCTTTATCCTGCTTTTCCTGCCATAATTCCATGCACTGTGCCCAAACTGCACAATCAAGTCAATCCCGGGATTAATTCCTTGAGTTTGAGGAATATCGCATGCGCCAAAGCATGAGCCAAGCCATATTAAAAACTCTGCCTTTGGCGCTCTTTTCTCAAGCTCCTCTGCTATTGTTGTTGCATTTGGCTTCATGCCGTCAGGAAACTGCAGCAGGACAATCTTTGCTTTTTGTTTTTTAATCTCTTTTAAAATCCTGCCAAGCTCAAGCTCGTATTCATTCTCTATCTCTCTGATTGTTTTGGCTTGCATATTCGTTTCTTGCACCTGTATCACAATCTTTAAAAGTTAAGGTTAGTTAAATCTTTCCATGGCAATCAGGCAACCAATTGTAACAGTTGCAGGGCATGTTGACCATGGCAAGACGTCGCTTCTTGACAGGATTAGAGGCAGCTCTGTCGCAGAAACCGAGGCAGGCAGGATTACGCAGAAAATATCTTTTACATTGTTTCCTGCAGAGAGCATAAAAAAGGGCTGCTGGCTCATAGACAAGTACAGCATTCCCTTAAAGATTCCAGGCTTTCTGTTTATAGACACGCCAGGGCATGCTGCTTTCACAAACCTGAGAAAAAGAGGCGGAAGCCTTGCCGATTTAGCAATCCTTGTCATAGACATTAATGAGGGGATAATGCCGCAGACAGCTGAAGTCATTTCAATATTAAAGGCAAACAAAACGCCCTTTATTGTCGCATTAAACAAGATTGATGCAGTATCTGGGTGGAGAAAGCAGGATGAAGAGCTGAAAGACAGCATTGACAAGCAGGCATCAAGAACAAAGCAGGATTTTGAGGAAAAGTTTTACACTATTGTGGGCGCTTTGGACGCGCATGGCTTTAATGCTGACTTGTTTTTTAATATTCCTGATTTCACAAAAAAACTTGCCCTGATTCCATGTTCTGCAAAGACAGGAGAAGGCATTCCCGAGCTGCTAATGGTATTATGCGGGCTCTCGCAAAGATTCCTTAGTGACAAATTAAGCCTGGGCGAGGATGCCAAAGGCGTTGTCCTTGAGATAAAGAAAGAAAAAACAATGCAAAATATTGAGGTTGTTCTTTATGACGGCAGGCTGAAGGAAGGAAGCGAGATTGCAATAGCAACATTCCAGGAGCCGATAATCTCAAAGATTAGGGCGATGCAGGAGGTTTTGCCGTTGTCAAGCCAGTTCAGGAATGCCAAGGAAGCAAAAGCTGCAACAGGGCTTAGGCTGCAGCTGACAGGCAGGGCAGAAATACTGCCCGGCATGCCCTTTTGCGTGTATAAGGGAAATATAGAGCAAATCAAGAAGGAGTTCAAGAAAGAGATTGCAGAAAACATAAAAACAGACAAGGAAGGAGTTATAGTAAAGGCAGAGTCTCTTGGAAGCGTGGAGGCTTTGCTCAAGCTCCTCAGGCAGGAGAACATAAGTATTGGAAAGGCGGGAATAGGAAACATAAGCAAGAATGATATCAGCGCAGCAACGGCAAATCTTGAGCTAATCCCACTAGATGCTGTTATTATCGGCTTTAATGTTGCGCTTGATGAGGAGATAAAGGAAAAAGGAATAAAGATAGACAAAAGAGTAGGCATCCTGACAGGCGATATTATTTATGGCTTGATAGACAGGCTGAAAGAGTTCAGGGAGCAGAGGAGGAAAGAGGCGGAAAGGGAGAAGATGCTCGGCCTGGCAAGAATCTGCAAGCTTGAAATCCTGCACAACTATGTTTTCAGGAATGCAAAACCTGCAATCTTCGGCATAAAGGTTTTGCATGGTAAATTAAATCCGCATGTGAATCTGATAACAGCAGATAATGAGCAGATAGGAAAGGTAAAGGCAATACAGCTGCAGAATGAGCCTGTTCATGAGGCAGAAAGAAATATGGAAGCCGCGATAAGCATTCCGGGCGTGACATTTGACAGGCAGCTCAAAGACGAGAGGTTTCTTTATTCTGACATAACTGAAGCCCAGTTCAGGGAGTTCAAGAAGAACAGAGAGCTTTTGACAGGCGATGAAATATCCTGCCTTCAGGAGATATCAGACTTAAAAAGAAAGCAAAAAGCCACCTGGGGGATATAAGCGGATTAATATCCTTGGCTGCAGCAGAAATCTCTGCTTAGTTAATTAACAAAATAGTATCTACTTAGCTTTGTAAAGTAGTTATCGTCTATAAAGAAGGAAATTGGGAAAAAACCAGCCCCTTTTTGTCGTCGGAGCTTTACAAAGCTAAGCTATAACTTGTAGACAATGCCTTTATTAATTCAATTTCAACAAAATTCTCAAATAATCTTGGAAGGCTTTATGAGAATACTGTTGCCGCCGAATTGAAAAGGAGAAAGAAAGAGTGCTGCTATTGGAAGAATTCTGAGAAAGAAGAAGTGGATTTTATTATAAAAAATGATTCAAAGGTTGAGCAATTAATACAGGTTTGTTATGATACTTCTGAAACAGACACAAAAAAGAGGGAAATCCGGGCTTTATTAAAAGCAAGCAAGGAGTTAAGGTGCAAAAAGTTATGGTGATTAATAAGGATTATCTTGGAGAAGAAGAGTTGGAATGGTTTGGTATAAAGAGAAAAATTAAGTTTATTCCCCTGTGGAAATGGCTTCTTGAAATTAATTTCTAACTCCTAAATAGTAACAACCAAAATCTTTATAAAACACGCTTTCCTCTTTTTATTATGAATTTCAGGCATATTTACAATAGCATGGGGGGCAGCTTGCCCGGAGGCATGCGCGCAGATAGCGATGCAGAGGCATTTGCGCAGGAATGCCATGCCAAGGGCATGAGCGATAGCGAAATCAAAAAGGCTGGAAAAGCAAGAGGTTTTACGCTGATTGAGCTGCTGGTTGTGATTTCTATCATAGGCATATTAGCAGGAGTATTGCTGCCAGCTCTGGGAAAAGCAAGAGAAAAAGGCAGAAGGGCTGTCTGCATGAGCAATTTGCATCAGATAGGTCTTGCAACCCAGATTTATGCGGGGGATTATGATGGGCGGTTACCTAATAATGATGCAGTCGATAGTACAATTGCCTTATGGAATGGCACGCAATATTGGCAATATGGCAAATTGTTTGAAGGGGAGTATACTAAAGATGGAAAGGTATTTTATTGCCCAAGCGCGAATTATTATAAGATTGACGATGTAACTTATGGGGCACAAAATCTTGGAGTTTCAGGTCAAAGTGCATCTTCAAGCTATTATCAAAGAGGATCTAATCAAGGCGCACCGACAAAAATCGGAAGTGAAATAAAGGCACTCATAGCAGATTATGAAACAAAAAATCCTATGAACACTGGCTCAAAAGTAAGATGGTGCCATAAAGAAGGTGTTAATGTTGCATACTCCGATAGTCATGTCAAGTTTGTCCCAGGGGACTGGGACTCAAGAAATGCATCTTATGGCGATGTTACCTGGTCAGTGATAGAATAGATACGAAGCAATAAATTGTTTGCTTAATCACAAAGTATATACTGTATTAACATAATATTTTTGATACAAATATGCCTTTATGATTTTATAATGATAAAATGAAAACACCAACACAAATGACCAATAAAAAATATCTAACTTTCCGTAAAGGAACAACCATCTTGGCACATGATAATTTAATTTCCTTTCTCCATGAAAAAGACACAAGAATACTTCATAGAATGTTTAATGACCATGAATGGCAATTAATTAGAGGTCTAAATAAAATTCCTTATGAATCTTATTCTGAAGAGGATAAAAGAATTTTAGATCATTTAGAATCTGTTGGAATTTTAAGTAAATTAGAAGATACACAAAATAGTCATGAATTTTTAGAAAGGGATAACCTTCAACTTCTTCATATGCTTGTTATGATAACAAACAGATGTAATATGGATTGTTCTTATTGTTACACCGAAGCAAATATGCACATAGACAAAAGAGAATTACCATTTAAACAGTGGAATGAGTTTTTTGATATTGCTAATTTAGGCGGGAGATTTATAAGCCAAAACATTAGTTTTACTGGAGGAGAACCAACAATATACCCAAATTTTGCAGAGGTATTGCGAGCTGTTGATGGCAAGTATAAAGTTGAGGTTACTTCAAATGGATTAGAAATAAAGAAGGATATTTTAGACACTTTAGTTAAATGTGAAAGTTTAAAATATTTTAATATTTCCATAGATTCAAAAAACCTAAAAGAAGATGAGATAATGAGAGGAAAAGAAACTTATCACCCCAGAATAAAAAACTTAAAACTGTTATATACAAACAAAGTTCCAATATGTATAGGGGAGGTAATAAGCCATATAAATTTATCCTCTTTAGAAGAAACAACAAGATTCTTTTTATCAGAATTTCCGGGCATTAAAATTAAATATATTCCTTTAACAAAAATTGGTAAAGCAATACAAATAGATGAAGAATTATTCTTAACAGAAAAAGACGCTAAAAAATATGTAAACTCTGTATTAAAAATGAAGGAAGAATTTGGTGATATGATACTAACAGATCCTTCAAGTTTTGAAGAGAACCAAGAAGTAGACCATTGGAGCGGAAGATGTTTGCATATGAAGTATGATTCTGAAAGAACATTGCATAAAGAATACAATTCTTCAGAAGTTTCTGAAAGATGCAATGCTGCATATGGGGTGGTCTCTCTTTCTCCAGATGGTAGAATGAGACCTTGCTTAAGAGCAGATTCTTTTTATTCGATTATGTTAAAGCATATCGAAAGAGATATTTTAATGCCAAAAATAGTTGGATTAGATATAAATAAAATTAGTGGACTCCCTTTTTGGAAGATAATCAAAAAACAAGCTAAAAATTTTAATCCGGCAGAAATTTGTGCTTTAGAAAAGATTTTAATAGGAGGATAAAAAAGAATATGGATTTTACAAATGCGGGGCATGTGAAGATAGCTTTGCTTATTAGAGGAATGCGAATTAATGATGCTGCAAGAGAGAGTCTGGGAGAGAAATGGCAAGAGAAAATATATTCTTATTCATTAACAGACTGGGTAGATAGAAAAATAGTTTTACCTTCAGATATTAAGTTAGACAACAGGGTATATGTTGGGTTTAGGTTTAACCCAAATTCTGATTGGGAACTAATAAGAGACGAGAAAGAATTAAAGTTAAGAAATATAGAAGGAAAAGAAATGTCTGCTGAGCTAATACCAAGACCAACATATTATGACTTAAAAACTAGTGAGGGAGATAAAATGCAGGCTATTGGGGTAAGTTGTGGCAATCATGGAGTTTCCTTTTTTGTAAATAGTTATTGTGAATACTTTAGATATAATGAGAACTGTAAATTTTGTGGTTTAGTCCCGACACAAAAAATATTTTCAGATACTGTGAAAAGAAAAACTCCACAACAAGTTATGGAAACAACAAAAGCTATATTAGATTTAGGATGCAAAGTGGATTTTATTCAATTATCTGGTGGAAGCTCTTACAACCATGATAAAGAAGTGAAAGACTACATCCCCTTTATTTCTGTAATAAATCAAGAATTAGAAAAAAGAGGATTAAAGGGAAAGATTCCTATTCATTTAACTTCAATGCCCCCAAAAAATCTAGAGATTTTATTAGAACTAAAAGATGCTGGTTTAGACACAATAAGTTTTGATCTTGAATGCCCAACACATTTTTTCTTTAAGAAATACTGTCCTGGAAAAGAGAAATCATATGGGTATGAAAATATAAGAAAAGCACTCATAAAAGCACAAGATATTTTTGGTAAAAGAAATGTTTATTCTATAGTTATTTTAGGAATAGAGACCAGAAAAACATTCATTAATGGAATAGAAGACATTCTTAAAGATGGTGTCATTCCAACAATTAATATATTTCATTATGACCCTTTTTGTTCTCAAGACATAGATGTCAAAAATCCAGATATAGAAGAGAGCATTAAAACAACACAAAATATTGCTAACTTATTCAGAAGATATAATGCTGTTGCTGGAAAACTTGGATGTGCACATTATGATATTGGTCACGAAATAAGAAAAGGATATTTCTAAAATGGAGCTTGATAAAAGGAAAATAAATTACTTTTTTGAATCAAATGAAGAGAAATTCAAGTTAGAAGAATTTCTAAAAAGAAGAGATTGTTACCCTTCACATATAGTTTTACATTTAACAACAAACTGTAATCACAACTGTAATTTTTGTTCTAATTATTATAGACTTAATAAAGAAGAACCAAGAGCAAGAATAGAAACACAAGATATCCTAAATTTTATCGATGAATTTGAGTCTTTAGGAGTGAAAAATCTTGTGATAAGTGGTGGTGGAGAACCCTTTCTTCACCAAGGAATGCCAAGAATACTTCAGAGATTAAACAAATCATCACTAAAATCTTCTGTATACACAAACCTCGACATAGAACTTACGCCAGAAATTTTACAACAACTCTCTCCATCTATATCAGTAGGAATCAACATTAACACCTTTAATACTGCTAATTATAGAACTACTAGAGGCAAAAAAGCAAATTTAGAAAGGGTAAAGTCAAATATCTCTAATTTAATTAAAAGAGATATTTCTGTTAGTGCTATAGTCATTGTTAAGGAAGATCTAGTTGGCAATATTGAAGAAACAATAAGGGGAATCAGAAATTTTGGTATTGAAAAAATAATAGTTAGTCCTGCTTTTGATTTGCCTTATAGAGATGGAATTGGTGTAGGACAAGCTACTATCAAAAAAATGAGCACTCTAAAAAAGGATTTTCTTAGCGGGGGGATTAGAGCAATAGAACCTATTGGAGACCCGGCGGTATATAAAGGAGGAGTTTTTTGTAAATCTCCTTATTTTGACGTAACAATTGGAGCAGATTACTTTTTGTATCCTTGCTGTATAACTGCATATAATACAAATTTTCAATTACTAAATCTCAAGATTTACAACTCTTTCAAAGAAGCATGGCAGTCTGAAGAAAGAAAATGGAAATTCGAAAGATTTTCTCCGAATTGCAAAACATGCTGGTTTGATCCTGTAAACAAAACTTTATTAGAAAAATGGAAGAAAAAATAGCAATAGTATATGGTTACCTTGTGAAGCATGGTGGTATAGGCAGATATATCGCTGAAACAATAAAAAGATCCAAAGAGCCTGGTAAATTTAAAATACTAAGTATAGAAAATTCAGTGGAATTGCCAAAATCCGCAGCAGTTGAAATTATTAATTGTGAAAGAGATTTGAATTTTATGTGTATAGCAGAGAATACTGCTTTTTCTAATGCTGTAAAAAAAAGGCTGAAATATCTTTCTTTATCTCATAGTCATGGAGTTTATGATTTTACACCAGATTTGTATACTTCTCACATATGCTTAAAAAAATATTTTGATAGCATAAAAAAAATTTTTGGGAAGAATGCTCTTAAAAAATATTTTGGTTCGGCACTTCCTTTAGTAAACACAGAAGAAAGGATGTTTCAAAAAGCCGGCAAACCTTTAGTTTTCCCAGTATCTATAAAAGTTGGAGAAGAGTTAAAAGAAAGTTATGGGACAGAAACAAAGCGGGTTATTCGGGGGGCTTCAAGATTTTTTGTAAATCAAACAAAAAGAAAGAGAAGAGAGTCTGAGACTAAAATAGTTGGGTTTATAGGAAATAACATTTATTCAAAAGGTTTGGTTTTTTTAAAAGATGCTTTAAGGAGATTGTCAAAAAAAGGATTTAAATTACAATGTGTTTCTGCAGGAACTGGTAATGAAGTAGACTCTTATTTTGGAAGAGATGAAAGTTTTCAATATATTCCTTTAGGAAAAATTGAAGTTAGTGAAACTTTTTATCATGACCTAGATTGTTTTGTGTCTTTAAGTACTTATGAGGGATACTCATTAAGTACTCTTGAAGCGATGTCCCTTTCAGTTCCAGTAGTTTCTAGCAAATTTAATGGAGTGTTTTATGATGCAGCGAAAAAAGATAGAATTTTGACAGAGGTAAATGATATAACAAGTATAAAAGAAGTATCTACTCTTTTAGAGAGGATATTTAGTGATGCTAATTTTATAGAAAGAGTTACAGAACAAAGCAAAGAGATAACAAATTCTCATACATGGAGAAATGTTTCAGAAGCATATGATTCTGTTTATTCTAGCATTAAATAATCTTTTCCATCCAAATTCGTTCATCTTCCTTATAAACTTTAAAACAAAATTTTTTGTAAAAATCTCTAGAATCCATTCGAAGATAGGTTGTCAAAAAAATTCTTTTAAATTTTCCTTCACAATAGTTTAAAGCTTTTTCCATCAAAGCTCGCCCGACCCCTCTTCTTCTGTCCTCTTTTTTAACATACATTCTAGAAATTCTTGCATCACCTTCATTTTTTATTCCTAAAGTTCCTATTATCTCGCCATTGTCCTCTGCAACTAAAAATAGTTGGAAATTTTTGTTGATGTTATCTAAGTCCTCTAAATTTTCTGCAGAACCAAAAATTTCTTTTAACACCTCTTTTATTAGACTTTTAACTTGTTCTTTATCTTTAGTTTTATAATTTCTAATAATCATAAGTATTTAATTAACTAGCCACTTTTAATCTTTTCTATTTATCTAATTTCAAAAATGAGAGCAAAATCTTATAAACTCTTTTT
>DATDUA010000079.1:0-2113 GCA_035290605.1 Candidatus Nanoarchaeia archaeon | reverse complement strand
CTCTTGATTTTCTATCTTTTCTTCTGCCTTCTCGCTGGCAAAATCAACCATCTTTCCTGGATTAAACTTATTGAGCCTGTCCATTCTTTTCTTTATGACATAAATCAGCTTTTTCTCTGTGTCATCAAGAAACTGCTTTTTCAGCAGGCCAATGCCATGCTCGCCTGTTATGTTTCCATGGAGCTTTTTAACAAGCCTCATCATCTCAGGTATCTTTTCGCTTTTTTCTTGGCTGAAGCAGGGGTGCAGTATGCCGGAACCAAGATGCCCAAAACAAGGAATGCCGTTGTCTTCAAGATAGTCAAGAAACTCTCTTATCTTTGATGAGAATATTTTCGGGTCTTCTATAACAGAGTAGCCCTGCGAGGCAAGCTTTGGATAGATGCTGTCCCTGACAGCAAGAAGCTTGGCATATTCCCCGCCTTTAATCTCCCCTTTGCCTGACTCAAACTCGGCAATAAGGTGATATATCTTTTCCAAGCCTGCCAGTTCTGAAGCCTTTTTGTCAATAAATTCCATCATGCTTACATCATTTTCAAGCCTGAATATGCTTAATGCCTCTGCAATCTTAACAAAGCTGTCTGTTTTTATGAGAGATGCTGTTCTCTCGGGCTTTTTAATAAGCTTCAGAACAGCCCCTGCAATAATGCCTGTTGTTCCCTCCATTCCGGAAAAATCATTCAAGTCTGCCTTGCCCATCCTTTTTATCTCTCCCCTGGAATTTACAACATCAATATATTCCACCCAGTTTGCTGTTCTTCCGTATCGCATTGCCCTGCTGCCAACAGCATTTGTTGCTATCATGCCGCCTATTGTGCAGATTGCATGGCTTGACGGGTTTACAGGAAACTCTAGCCCCTTCTTTTCGAGTTCAGCATTAAGCTCATCAAGGATTACGCCTGCCTCAACATATGCTGTTTTTCTTGCCTCATCTATTGAGATGATTTTGTTCAGCTTGCTCATGTCTATAACGCAGGAATTCAGGGGAACAGCACCTCCAGCCAACCCGCTTCCGCCGCCTCTTGCAGTAATATTGCTGTTAGAAGCGACAATCCGGCATATCTCCTCAGCTGACTTTGGAAAATAAACGCATGCTGCATTTCCTATTATGCCTGACGCGTCTGTTGAGCATGCAATGCAGTCAAGCTGTTTCCTGCTCGCCTTAAGTTTTAGTTTCATTCTGCCTCCTTTTCAGCTTTTCTTCCTTTGCTTTCTTTTGCATTTCTTTTTCTTTCTGTTTTTCTTTTTGAACAGCAGGATAGCTTATGTTCATGTAATTATACTCGTCTATTGCTTTTGCGATAGAAATTGAATCTTGCAATTTAATGTCTTTAGACGCTTGCTGACACTCCCCTAAAAATCTTACATACTCGTCTGCACTTTTGCCAAAACCATACTCCTTTCTTATATAATCATCCCACATAACAAAAAGGTTGGTATTATTAAGGCTCAATATCTTTGATGCTCCGGTATATTCAACTCCGATTATTTCACTAAGCCTGCTGTATATCTCTTTTATATCTTTTCTAATATTATTAATATCAGCTGTTTCAATCCTTTCATTCTCTAATTTTTCAAGTATTGGCTGGGAATATATCAATGCCCTGCCTAATTCATCAAGTATAGTACTTTTATTTGCAAACCTGAACCTTCCGCTGTTCCATGTAGCAGTAAGAATCAATGCGCCGGCAATATTATCAGTAATGCTCTCACGCCCTGTAAAAATTCTGGCAAAATCATAAAATCCTCCTCTCGGCTCTAATTGCATAAGCTTTTCATGCGCGGCATTCAAGTCGTCAAGTGTTAATTTTTTCATTTTTTGTTCCCCACAATAATCCTCTCTGCCTCCAATCCAAGCGCTTCAGCAACAGCAGAGGAAAATTCCTGTATCTCTATGCCTGCATCAGAACTTTCTGTCAAGTGCGCAAAGCACAGCGGGCAGGTTGTTATAATCTTGCTGACACCCGCATCCTTTGCCTGCTTGATAACTCTTTTTGCAACCTTTTCAGCAAGCTCGGGGTTGTTTGCTTTCAATCCTGCTCCTCCTCCGCAGCAAAACGCATTTTCCCTGTTGTTTTTCATCTCAGCAATCTCATAGCCCAGCAATTCCAAA
>DATDUA010000078.1:0-3267 GCA_035290605.1 Candidatus Nanoarchaeia archaeon | reverse complement strand
CTCGTAAAGAAGAGGAAGAGCGCCAGCTTCTGTTGCTCCTGCTGTGCTAACAGAAGATTGAGCAGCTGTTTTCACGTTAAAGTCTGTTGTGAGCCACTCGCCTTTTTTGTAATCATAAGCTAAAAAGCTGTAGCTCCCAAGCCAGCTTAAAGGAATTTTATAGCTTATTGTTTGCTTGTCAAAGCATTTGTCAGGGCAGTTAAGCACTATCTTCTCAAGAATGCTGTTGTCTTTTGCAAAATAAACATCCTTGTATATGCCCTTTGAATCAGGGTTTATTGTTATTGTTAGCTCCTCTCCTGCTGAAATCTCCAAAGAACTTAACTTTATGCTTGTTAAAGCAGAAGCGATGCTGATGCTGCTAATTAATAAGATGCCTGCCAGCATTAAAGCCACAATAAAACTAACACGCCTTGATTTCATTTTCTATGCCATCGCAGAAGAATTTTTTGCCTTCCAGGATTAATTTTGGAAAAAGCATTACTTTTTGTATGTTTCCGATAATGCTTTTGTTGTAGGAGAATTCAATCTGCTTCATCTCAAAGCTTTCTATAGTTGAGAAAGGCGGAAAAGGAACCTCAACATAGGAAGTTGTCCCCTCAAGCCTTACCATAGAGTCGTCAAGGACAGCAATGTCTTTATTGTTTTTTATAGCAATCCTCGCTGTGCTTTCCTCATAGCAAGACTGCCTGACTGCAATGTCCAGCTCCTGGCAATAAAGATTTTCCTTTGATTCCCTTGCCTTTTTCTGGACAAAGTTATAGCTCCAGGTGAATATTATCGCAATAATAACGATGACGATAGCTACTAAGAGAACTGCGGCAATCACCTCTGATACGCCCCTTTTATTCATGAGGAATATTACAAAAAGGGGTATAAATATTTAACTATTTCATGAGCTGTGTATAGCCCGGAGACATATGTCATGAACCTATACACTATTTCGCAAGCGCCATGCAAAAAATTCTAAAAACAAATCCATAACTTTTTATATTGTTTTTTCCTGCGTTAGCTATGGATATCAGGAAGCCGGTTGTTGCGGGGCAGTTTTATCCTGATGATAAAACTGAGCTTGAGAGGCAGGTTAGAAATTTTCTTTTGGCAAAAGGCAGGGAGATTAAGAAAGAAAATGCCAAGGCGGCAGTCGTGCCGCATGCTGGCTATAACTTCTCAGGAAAGCTGGCGGGAAAGGTTTTCTCGATTATCCCGCACAAGAAGGACTTTATCCTGCTTGGAGTTAATCATTCTGGCATTGGCGCAAAGGCATGCCTTAGCATTGAGGACTTTGAAACGCCTTTAGGCATTGTGAAAAACAACAGGGCTCTTGGAGAGAAAATTCTTGCAAAGCTGAAAAAGGAGAAGATTGATGCTGAAATCAATGAGCAGGCGCATGCGCTCGAGCACAGCCTGGAGGTGCAGTTGCCATTTCTGCAGGCCAGCCAGAATAAATTTGAGATTGTTCCAATAATACTTAATGGCTTGGAATATGAAGAGTGCATTAAAACAGCCAAGGTTCTTTCTGAGTTTGTTTCTGAAAATGTCTTTGTTCTTGCTTCATCTGACTTCACGCACTATGGCCCTGCATACGGCTTTGTGCCTTTTTACCAGCCAGAAAAAAATCTCAAGAAATATGATGTTGAGATAATAATAGAAATCTTAAAGAATGACTCAAAGGGATTTTATGACATGGCTAAAAAAAGCACTGTCTGCGGGATTTATGCAATTGCTGTTCTGTCAGAGATTGCAAAAATAAAAAAATTCAAGGCAAAACTGGTTGATTATTACACCTCTGGCGATGTTCTAAAAGAGTGGAGCAATGCTGTGGGATATGCAGGCATTGTGTTTGAGTAAATATGAATAAGATAAATAGAGCAGAATAGAAAGGTTTAAATAGCAGTAAGACTAATCTTACTAAGACAGAAAATGGCAAGCATAAGCATAACAAAGATAAGCTCTAAAGGGCAGGTAGTAATTCCGCAAGAAATGAGAAAAAACCTGAAAGAAGGGGACAAGCTGGTTGTCATAAAGAATGATGGCCAGATTATTTTGAAGAAAATGGAAGATTTTGACAGGAATTTGAAGGAAGATTTGGAATTTGCTCGGAGAACAGAAATTGCATGGAAGGAAATTGAGTCAGGCAAAGGCATAGAAATGACTTTTGATGAATTTGTTAAAGAAATGAAAAAATGGTAAGAGTTATCTTTAATGAAAAATTTAAACATCTCTTTTCTAAGATTAAAGAAATTTTATTAAAAGAAAGAATTATAAAACAAGTTGAAAAAATCAGGATAAATCCAGAAATAGGAAAACCTATGAAATACGCAAGAAAAGGAACAAGAGAGCTTTATATTCCCCCTTTCAGGCTGTCTTATGCTTATTTGCCAGAGGAAGGATTGGTGTATATGCTGGATATATATCACAAAGACGAGCAATAATGCGCTTAAATGCTTTTGAATAAAACAAAAAATAAAAAATGGCAGAAGAAACTGAAAAGAAGATTGCAGGATTGAAATTCTTGGCAAGGGATGACGCTACAATAATCATCACAGAGTGCTACAACCTTGGAGAGCCAAGCTCAAGCCCTGCCGGAAAATTCAGCATTTGTATGAGATATGTCTCCCAGCGCTATAAGGGCTTAAAACTACCAATAGTGCAATCTAATCTTGCAGAGTATGAGAATAATGAACTTGAGAAAATAATAAACTACAACGAAAAAACCACTAATCTTCAACAGCCATCTTAGCCATATCTGTCGGCATACCCAGTGTTGACAGCAAAGCCCTTAAGCCATAATCGTCAGTGCCTGCTGTGTTCATTAGAATCATTTTTACCTTTGATTTTCTGCACAGCTTTATGTTCTGCATAATCCTCGCCAGATGCTCTGCCAGCTGCTTTTTCCCCTCATCTCTCTTGTTCAGTATTTCCTGAAAATCTATCCCGATTGAAATGCTGTTCTGCTGCGCAATCCTGCATAAAATATGGTTCAAGCCGGAATCCCTCTGCTTTAATTTGTCTTTTTTATAGCCATGCTCTGGACTGAGAAGAATATTTACTTTTTTGTTTTCAAGGATTTTCCTGTTGAAGCTGTCATCCCTTCCTTTTACAATTACCTTGCTTCCTTCCTTAGCTTTTATTTCTATCTTCTTTCTTGCGTCATTCAAATTGTCTGTGTCTATAATCATTTTTTTCAGCTATTTCTCAATCACTGTCCCTTTAAACATTTTTCCTCTGAGAACACTCTCAAAATTTTTTAATTCCTTTCCAATT
>DATDUA010000077.1:0-2642 GCA_035290605.1 Candidatus Nanoarchaeia archaeon | reverse complement strand
AATGCCATTCAATTTTGCCCAATAGATTGCAGTCGTGCACATTGGGCAAGGCTCATGTGTTGAATAAATTGTGCAGTCATTCAAATAGCAACTATTTAATTTCTTGCATGCCTTTCTTATAGCGCCTATTTCAGCATGCCCATTAACAGGGTCTGGCTTTGTCTTCAGCATTTCTCCTGCTCTTGATATTATCTTGCTATCTTTTACGATAACAGCACCGATACTATAATCTCCCCTGCTTAATGCTTTTTCTGCTTCTTTTATTGCAGCCCTCATAAATCTTTTGTTTGTTTCCATTTCAACTCCTCAAATATCCACCATTGCCTCGTGGGCTTTTTCAATTATAAACTGCTTGCGGGGCTCAACCTCGTCGCCCATCAGGACAGAAAATATCCTGTCTGCCTCAACAGCATCATCTATTGTCACTCTTTTCAGCATTCTCTCAGCAGGGTTCATTGTTGTGTCCCACAGCTGCTGCGGATTCATCTCTCCCAATCCCTTGAATCTTGTAACAGAAACATTTCCTCCGAGCTTGTCAACAAGCTTTTTCAACTCATCGTCAGAATAAACATAAACATCCTCCTTTTTTCTTACCTTGTATAGTGGAGAGACAGCAATGTAGATATTTCCATTCTCTATCAGCTGTGCCATAAACCTAAAAAAGAATGTCAAGAGCAAGCATCTTATATGCGAGCCATCAACATCTGCATCTGTCATTATAATCACCTTGCCGTATCTTAACTTTTCTACATTGAATTGCTCCCCCACGCCCGTGCCTATTGCTGTAATCAGGTTTGAAATCTCTTCTGAAGACAGGACTTTGACAGGAGCTGCCTTTTCAACATTTAATATTTTTCCTTTCAACGGCAAAACAGCCTGAAATTCTTTATTCCTTGCCATTTTTCCGCTTCCTGCAGCGCTCTCTCCTTCCACAATATACAGCTCAGTCTTTTCCTTTTTCTTGCTTGAGCAGTCTGCAAGCTTGCCCGGCAATCCACTAAAGCCAAAGGCAGATTTTCTCCTGACTAAATCCTTTGCCTTTGATGCTGCAATCCTTGCCTTGGCTGCATCGCTGGCTTTAAGCGCAATCTTTTTTGCTATCTGCGGGTTTTCCTCAAAAAACTCTGTCAGGCATGAGCTGACTATAGAGTCTATTATTCCTTTCAATTCAGAATTCCCAAGTTTTGTCTTGGTTTGCCCTTCAAACTGCGGCTCTGGAATCTTTATGCTGACTACTGCTGTTAATCCTTCTCTTACATCATCGCCTGTCAGTCCTCCTGACTTAAGGATGTTCTGCTTCTGCGCATAATCATTTATCACCCTTGTTAATGCTGTTTTAAACCCAATAATATGAGTTCCTCCCTCAACAGTATTTATTGTATTTACAAAGCCAAATATGTTCTCTTGGTAGCCAGAATTATACTGAATAGACACCTCAGCAATTGTGCTGTCTGTCTGTTTTTTAAAATAAACCGGCTTGTGCAAAACTTCCCTTGACTTATTAAGCCATTTTACAAATTCTATCAATCCTCCTGTATACTGAAACTCCTCTTTCTTATCCTTTATTTCGTCTTCAAGTGTTATCTTCAAGCCAGCATTTAAGAAAGCAATCTCCCTCATTCTTGTTGATAGTGTATTAAAATCAAAATCTGTTGTGGAAAAGATTTTTTCATCAGGCCAGAATGTTATTGTTGTTCCTGTCTCTTCTCCTTGGTACTTGCCTGCCTCTTTTACAGCAGTTGTGGGATTGCCTCTTGAATACTCCTGCCTGTAAATCTTTCCCCCTCTTTTAACCTCTGCAATCATCTTCTTTGACAAGGCATTTACAACGCTTATGCCAACACCATGCAATCCTCCGGAAATCATATATGCCTTCTTGTCAAACTTTCCGCCGGCATGCAGCTTTGTTATGACAATCTCAAGCGCAGATTTTTTATATTGTGAATGCATCTCAACAGGAATGCCTCTTCCATTGTCTTCTACTCTTACAGAACCGTCTTTATTGATTGTTATCTTTATGCTTGTGCATATGCCTGCAAGGCATTCATCAACAGAATTATCTACAACCTCATAAACAAGATGATGCAGCCCCTCCTTGCCTGTGCTGCCTATATACATAGCCGGACGAAGCCTAACCCCCTCGAGCCCTTCAAGAACCTTTATCTCTTCTGCGCCGTATTTTCCTTTTTCCTTTTCAGCCATTTTTGTTGTTTTTTTATTTTTATTAAGCCTTAATTTTTATAGTTTAATTTTAGGGTTGTGTCACTAATTCCTGAGTATTTTTGGCAAAATTTTAGGTAGAATTTACCCTAATTTAACCTCTTTACATGTTGGAAAAAGCAACTGCATTTAAAAACCTTTCTGCTGCTAAAATGCAGAATATCGACGATAAAATGGGAAAATGGGCTTATTATATGGCAGAATATATACTTTCTGATATATACAATCTATTTTTGCCTCTTTCTCAATCTCTCCATCATCCTTGAATAAAGTCGCAGGTTGTGGATTGTCGCGAGCCGCTCTGCTTTTTTCCTGTCGTTCCTGAAAAAAGCATGCAAGTCCTTTACAGAATAATTCCTGCAGAAGTGGCAGTCGCAGTTTGGCTTCATGTTAAAATATTTTTTCCTGATGTTTATTGAGCT
>DATDUA010000076.1:0-2449 GCA_035290605.1 Candidatus Nanoarchaeia archaeon | reverse complement strand
CTTAACTCGCCTAAATTTTCCAAAACCAGCGCCTTTCTGTATAATCCTATTATATTTTCCGGGGCTAATGACAGCATCCTGTCAAAGCATGATAATGCATCTTTTATATTCCCTTTTATGTACAATTTTTCACCTTCAGTGCACAGCCTGAACCATTCTGATTTTTCTATCTCTGAAAATCTTATGGCGTATAGTTTTTTTCCACTTATCCCAACTGCTTTTTCAAGCCAGTCATAGCCGTCATCAATTACCCACAGGCTTTCTATTGATTCTCCATGCTCTGTAAATCTTTTTTCTAAAACCGCTCTCGCAACACCCTCCCTGCTGGTTGCCAAAAGCCCGCTTATATCTCTTTTTCTTGGGGCATATGCCCTGTTTCCAAGAAGCTCATCATATCTTTTTCTCTTTTCATAATCAGAAAGAACATCATATGCGTCCTGAATCAGCTTGAAATCAGAAAGCTCATCCCATGGCTCTCTTTTAAAATGGTCTGGGTGGTATCTTATGCTCCACTTCCTGTAAGATGATTTAATTTCATCAAGTGTTGCATCTCTTGCAACACCAAGAAGCGCGTAATAATCCTCGAGCCTGACTAACCCAAGCTCGTCAAGTGTTTCATTATAGCTCTTGCTTTCCTTGGAGGCATGTGCCATTAATGTAATAATACCCTCTTGTATATAAATTCTTCTTTTAGCAGAACTCTGATAATCTTTTACCCTTTATCCGCGGCTGGCTTTTGTATTATGCTCGTCTTGCCGACAGCATGCGCCTTTGACAGCGCCTTTATCATATCATCCTCCGTCATGCTTGCCAGAACTGATTCTCTATCCTTGCTAAATACCAGCTTTTCACTGCTTATGTCCTTGAGCGCCTTCTTGTCGTAGTAAACATCTGCAAGCTCCGTAAGCTTGGCTTCATACCATGCCGGAGTTGTCCTGTCGTCTCCAATAAGCTTTGGAAGCTCTTTTTCCACCTGGTATTTATCAAGAAGCATCTTGTTTATTGTGTCTTTCAGGAATCCATAGATTCCCTTTTTTGTGCTGCATCTTCCAGAGCTTTTGAAGTCAGAGTAGAGAATCTCAATAAAAATATCGCCGGCTCCGTTGCTTCCCCGAAGCTGATACATTCCATTATTGTCGTCAAAATTTGGCGCAAGGTTCTGAAATGCTGACTGAAGCTGCCTTAGGCTTTCAGGAAGCTCTGTGCTTAAGCTCCTGCCAAACCCAAGGCGCAGGGCAAAATCAAGAAATGGAATATTCTTTTCCTTAGCCCTTGCTTCCGCCTCTCCTGCAGATGCATTGGGAAAATAATCAATATCAGCAATAATGCCAAGCTCCTTAGCCCTTAATAATGCATTCGCCTTTGTCCTCAGGCTGTCCAAATCACCCAAACAGCTCGGAGAGAAGCTTGTGATAACAGACTTAAGGGCATCTGCCTTTTTTTCCCTAAGCTCTGCAGACTGCGGCATAGACGCAAAATAAAGAACTATGTAGTCATTTTTAATCTCATCTGCCATAAGGATTTGAGTCGCAGAGGAATATATAAAGGTTATGAAACTCTGGCAGGGCCATTAGCAATTTTTATATACTCCCCTGCATTAATAGGAACATGCCAGTAAAAACTAAAAAATCAGAAAGGGGTGTAAAGAGCAGGGAACAAGAAGAGAGCGAGCTGGAAAAAGAGGTTGAAGAGAAAGATGAAAGCCCAGATGAAGAAAAAGAAGAAAGCGAAGCTGAAAGCAGCAGCGAAGATGATGAGCAGAAAAAATCAGAATCAGAAAGTGGGATTATAGAGATTGGCGTTATAAGAGAAGCTGAAAGGGCAGTTGAAGAGATTGAAGAAGCGCCCTCAGAATCTTTTTCTCCAATAAAAGCGATTGATATTGCAGCGCCTGTCATTTCTAATGCCGGCACAGCATCTGCGCAGCAGCTTGAGCAGGAGGTTGCAGAAACACCTGCCTCATCAGAGAGAAGAGAACAGGCAGCAAGAACACCTATGCAGAATTATGTTGCAGGGGGCTATGAAAAAAACTACTGGGTTGGCGGCGCAGAAAAGAGGGAAACAAACATTGACATGGGCATAATCCCTGTAAGGCAGAGAAAAGATGTCAGGGAAATGGCTGAAGCTGACAGCACGAGAAGGATTGATTTTTCAGAATGGCAGAGAGGTATGGAATCTTCAGACATTAGAAGCGGAAGGAGGACAGCGCCAACAGCAGAGGAATACATGATAGATGTCAGGACAGAAAGGGAAGAAACAAGGCTGCCCTTTGAGAGAAGAGAGGACAAAAGAAAATACAGGCCTTAGGCAGCATTGCCAAGTAAAAATGAGCTTAGAAAGAAAATTAGGAAAGCCAGACTGGAAGCAGTGGATTCCATTATTTGGAATTTACCAGCTGGAAAAAGACTTGTCAAAAACTCTGGGCTAATGTCAGAAATGCTGTTGATAT
>DATDUA010000075.1:0-13158 GCA_035290605.1 Candidatus Nanoarchaeia archaeon | reverse complement strand
TTTGCTAAAAAAATTCAGTTATGCTGGCTTGAAGGCGATTCTGGCATTTGTTGCACTTATGTTGGCTTAGACAAGCGATGCGAGGTGCGCGGGGTGCGTGAGCTTAATTTAGTCTAAAAAGACAACACTATGCACATATTTTTGTCAGAAAAGTAGATTAAAAATACAACTCTATATATAATTGACACAAACAGGAGATGCCAATGTCAAAAACAAAGCTTGATCAAATACTTGGAATACCAATACAGGAATTAAAAGACAGGGTTAAGAAGGAAAAGCAAGCAGAAAAAAGGTCTGTCTTCAAGTTTGATTTTACTCCGAGAGAGCTTTATGATGAGCTGACAAAGTTTGTTGTGGGGCAGGATGATACCCTGCAGAAGGTTTGCAATGCCGTATGCTACCACTATCAATCACTAAGCTCAGGCAAAGAGACAAAGAAAAATAATGTTCTGCTTATAGGCCCGACAGGATGCGGGAAGACATATGTTGTTGAAAAAATTTCCAAGGTATTAGAGGTGCCTTTGCTGATTTCTGACGCAACAAAATATTCTGCGGCCGGCTATGTCGGCGACAAGGTGGAAAACCTTGTGCAGCACATTGTTTCTCAGGCAGAAGGCGATTTCAATTCAGCCTCGAGAGGCATAATTTACCTTGACGAGATAGATAAGATTGCCGCAAGAGAGCTTGCCGGAAGGGATGTTTCCGGAAGGGATGTTCAAAGCGGGTTGCTGAAGATTATGGAAGGCGCTGACATTGAGGTTGATACCGGGCATGGCAAGAGGATGCTGAACACAAAGGACATGCTGTTTGTATTCGGGGGGGCATTTTCAGACTTGTATGATTCGCTTAAGGAGATGCCGAAAATGGGCTTTATTGACTCAAGAAAGGAAAAGGACCTGGATAATGGAGAGGCATTATACGGGGCAGAGCCGCATAAGCTGATTAAGGGGCTGATTAAGTACGGCATGATCCCGGAGTTCATAGGAAGGATACCTGTAATAGCAAGGTTCAGGCAGCTGACACAGGAGGATTTTGTGAAGATTCTGAAGGAATCAGAAGACTCTCCGATAGGCTTTTACAAAAAAGAGCTTGAAAGCTATAACATCAAAGCCAGCTTTGCAGAAGAGGCATACAGCACAATTGCAAGGCTTGCCAGCGAAAGGGGAATGGGTGCGAGAGGATTAAAATCTGTCATAGAAGAATCGCTCACTCCGTACAAATTCTATCTTCCTGGAATGAAGATAAAAGAAATCATGATTTCAAGCGAGGCTATACTGAATCCTAACAAGACTCTTTTAGCTTTGTTTGAAGAACAACAAAATAAAATATCAGGAGGTAAAAAATGACAAGAAGGACAAACCCGGAAGCTGAGCCTAAGAAATATGTCGCAACCTTAAGGACTGCTTTGTCTGGAACAGAGGATAGCATCATGAAGCCTTTGTCTGGCAATTACACCAACTCAACAGTAGGCGCTGTGATTGACTATCTTACAGACCCTAAACAACTTGAAGAGGCAGAAGTAGCTACAGCGAGAAGCATAAAATCTGAAATGTCTAGAGAATATGCAATCTCTGTTAACGGAAAGACTGCAACAAGAGAGGACAGGGTAGGCAATTTTTTCCAGCCAAGGGAGCATAGAGGGGTAAACTATCAGGCATTAGAGATAGAGGTAGCTTCTGTGCAAGAAGGAGGCCTTATCTCCTTAGTTTAAACAACTGAAGAAATTGCTAAAATGGGAATTGAAAAAACAATAGCAGAGAGAAGTGCAGTATTTGGGCTGGCAGACAGTGCACCACTGTTTGTTATAGACGGCAGGGTGCATTATTGCTTGAGAGGAGAGAACGCCAGCCCAAATACACTTTTGGTAAAAGGCAGGAAGATAGAGGTAAAGGAGGGCCCTTTGCTGGAAACACTTGAGAGAGTTTCTGATGGGAAGCTTGAAAAAGAATATGCTTCATACCAGGAGAGGTTTATAGCAGAGGAATTAAAGGGAAGAGAAGACAGCAGCGCAAAAAATGACAAGCTGATAAGGTTTGTTGTAGCAGAGATATTCCCTCATTTAAAAAAAGACAATTCCAAGGTGCTGGATAAGGTTTTAGATAGTGAGAGCGAGGCGGGAAAAGCAGAGAAAGATGAACGCGGAAGGAAAAGCATAAAGAACGGCGTATACGAAAAGGAGATTGAGACATATGCTGAGAACAGAATAAAGGAGCTGGAAAAAGTCAGGCTTAAGGTAAGAAAGCCAAAGTCCAGCAAACTTGAGAGCATACTTTTCAATCAAAACCTGTCAAAAAGCAGCGCCAGCAATTCAATTTTTTACAACCTGACAGAGGGATTCAATTTCGGGGTAATAAGCAAGACAGTATATCTTCTTGCGAATGTAAGCAGTGATGGAGAGCTTTCTGTAAATGGCAGGAGATACAATCTGGTAACCCTTGCTTATAGCGATGAGATTGCTGCGGAATATGTTGCAGAGAAGATAAAAAGGCTTTCAATGGAAGCCTTAACAACAAAACTAAAGGAAAGCGAGGAGTTCCTGAGGATAAAAAAAGAAAGGTCAGATATAGATGAGATTTGCAAAATGGACAGCTATCATGAGCAGGATTTTGGCTTTATAAAAAAGAACAATCACTCTGCGATAGTTTATGTTGATGTTCCAGACTATGTTCTTGAAGACCACCAAGAAGGAGGCTTGTATCAGTTTAGCGGGCACAGACTCGGAATAGAGATTGGCGGCGATAGTGATGGAGGGGGAATTCAATTAGTTGAAAGCCCGTTTGCATTAAGGTATACTGCCGGCCCGTTTTATGGCGGAGACAGTGAATTATGCATGGGAACTTACACAAAGGGGTATTTTAGCAGGATGCCGAAGGGAAAGGCATTTGCCAAGCTTCTTGCAGATGCGAGAAATGTTGTGTTAAGAGGTTACCATAAAGGCAATAATCCACGCCAGCCTCTGTCTGATTTCTCCGGCAGAAGGATAAGCCGCGAAGAAGCAGAGAGAAAAGGCTTGGAAATAACAAATGCAAACTATCAAAGAAGCAGGAAAGGTGAAATGGAGGAAGAAGATGACTGACAGGCTTGAGAATATACTAAGCTCAGAAATTGAGGAGAATGGCAAAGAAGGGGTAAAAGACAGGGCTTTGTTCTCAAGAATATACATGCCTCAGGATGTTTATCAAAAGATGCTGAAATACGCAAGGTTTGCAAATCCGAGGTCAGGTGAATGTTATGGTTACCTTATAGGAAGCTCAAACAGGGTTAACAGGCTTATAGAGGATGTTTACTTTGCACCAAACCAGACAAACAATTCTGCCCATACACAAATATCCGGCAAGACTGTTTTAAAGGTTGGAAAGGAGATGAGGGAGAAAGGAAAAAGAGTTTTAGGGTGGTGGCACAGCCATGCTGACATTGAAATTTCTCCATCAGGAACAGATGATGAGAATTTTCACACAATGCTTGACCAGATAGCGCCAACAAACTATGTGATTGCTTATGAGGACATAAAATTTCTTAAGGAAGACATCAAAAAAACACTGGATGGAGACAACAGGCTTATAATCTGCGACAGAAACAACAGCGCGAGAAGGCTTGAGATGCTTTTCTCTGAGATAGGGGAGAATCCTTTGACAGGAATACCATTAAAAGAGATTGTTGTCAGGCTTCCAAAACAGATAAGCTATGCTTACAGCATAATCACAAATGCCCGCGGAGAAAAGCCTTATGCTGGGCTGTTGACAAGAGAGTTCTGCATGTCATGCAAGAGCGATGCAGGCGAGGAAGAGCCGAAAGAGCTGCCCCTTAGAGTATTAAAAAATTATAATATAGGCGTTAAGTTAGATGATGCTGAGCTAAAAAAAGAGGTTAATTCAAAGATAATCCGCAGAAGGATTTCTGTAGTGGTGCCAGTATATGAATTTAGGGAGGGAACACACTGCTACAAAGGCGGAAATGTTAGCTATTACGGTTCTCCGCCATCTCTTCTCAATTCAGCTATACGTGGAATAAAAGGAATTCTTACTGGAAATAAAGAAGAATCAAAAGAAAAAAGCTTGAGAGATGCTGCAAATAAAGCGGGAAAGGAAGAAAAAAAGGATGAAGGAATAAATGACAGCATAAAACCAACAGACAAAAAGCATGAAGGCGGGCCGGAGGACAGAAAATGAGCGCAACAGATGCAATCAACAGATATGAAAGGCAGGAGAGAATAGGGGGATGGGATCAGTCCAAACTGAAAAATGCAAAAATAGCAATTGTTGGGGCAGAGCATATAGGAACATTTCTTGCATCTGATTTTGCAGCTCTGGGCGTAGGCGACATACGAGTGTATGATAATTCAAGAATAGATTACAGAATAAGGGATATTCCTTACAATCAAAGGGAATTTTTAATGACAAGGGCAAAGGAGAATGCCTCAAAGGCAGAGACACTTGAGAAAAGGATAGTGATGGTAAACCCCCTGGTTAATTTTATTGGCATGCACATAAGCCTTGATAGTGTGACAGAGTGCCTGGTGGAAATGCCGGATATGGCAATAATTGCAACTAATGACCAGAAGATGGCAAAATGCTGGGGTGATTTTTTTACAGGGAAAAATGTTGAGACATACACGGCAGCAGGCGATGTTAACGGAGCTTTTTTTCAGGCGTACAAATCTTCTTTTACCTCTGATATTGAAGGCGAGCAGGACGGAATAACATCCGAGGTTATTTCAGGGCATTTAGCCGGGGAGATAATGCAAAGGATAATGTATGGAAAAAAGATTGAAGCTTTGCGATACTCTCCTTTTGGAGAGAGATTTTTGCTGAATGGAAATAAGATAAACCCTGCGCCGCTTGACAAGAAAAAGGCACTGGTTGTGGGAGCAGGCGCATTAGGAAACTTTTTAGGAATAGGGCTGGTGCATGCAGGGGTTGGAGAAATCTATTTTGTTGATGATGACATAGTAGAACAGACAAACCTGAACAGGCAGATATTATTTTATGATGCAGTAGGCGAATACAAGGCAGATGTCTTAGCAAGAAGGCTTTCTACAATAAATCCCTCAATCAAGATTGAGCCGATAAAGAAGAGGGTTACAGAGGATTTTGAGCCAGACATAAAAAAGATTTCTCCTGATGTGCTGATAGATGGGGTTGATAATCTCCCAACAAGGGCTATACTAAACCATTTTGCCCTGGAGTACAGGATTCCCTTAATAAGCGGAGGCACAGACCATGAAAAAGGGCAGGTAGTGGTTTATGTTCCTGAAAAATCTTCGTGCTTAAACTGCAAAATGGGGGTTGATAAGGCACTGGTTGAGGCAAGGCAGTCAAGAAGCTGCATAAATGCGCCTACATCCAGCGTTGTTGTGGTTAATCATACAATAGGGGGGCATATGGCGGCCGAGGCAAGATGCACTCTTGATTCTGAGAATTATGGCGAGCCTGTGAGGAAAACAATAAAGTATGATATGACTAAGCCAGTTCGCGCAGGGCTGATAAGCACAGACAAGCCATGCACATGCAGGAGAGGGGTATCTGCCAAGACATGGATTGGCAAGATTATGAAAAAAGCTGCTTCACCTAATCAAAATCAAAAATTAAATGAAGAAGGGAAAAACAAATGAGATAAAATGGCAGGAAACTTGGCATATGCTGAATTGAAAGATGCAAGGAGAGAGGGCAAGCCGGCAAAGGACAACAAGGATTTGAGCGGAAGGATTGCAGGAAATTACAGGGTTCTTGAGCTGATTGGCGAGGGAGGATTCGGAAAAACATACAAGGGAGAGCATATTATACTTAAGGAGCCTGTATGCATAAAGCATGCAGCATACATCTCCCAGAATGACGAAAGGATTTTGATTGAAGAGGCAAGAACAATGTGGGATTTGAGGCACTATGGAATTCCTGCCATGAGGGATTTGGTAAAGATTGATGAAAATCTGGCTTTGATTATGAGCTATATTCCCGGCCCAACACTGGAAAAGATTATTGAAAAGGCAGAAAAATTGGACGCAGAGAATGTTGCATGGATTGCTGAAAGGTCCTTGAATGTCCTGAAATACCTGCATTATAACGGAGTAATTCACGGAGATGTTAAGCCGCAGAATATTATCATTCAGCCAGAAAGCCATGGGGTTGTGCTTGTTGACTTTGGGCTGGCTTCAGTAAAGCCTAAAAACAGCACAAAAAGCAGGGGCTACACACCATATTTCTCATCTCCGGAACAGATTCGGGGAGACACATTAATCCCGGAATCTGATTTTTACAGCCTTGGGATGACTATGATTTATGCTCTTGGGGGAGATATTGCAACAAAAGGAATTCCTTCACAAACTCCTGAGGAGTTTTCCAGTTTTATAAAAAGACTGATTGTAAGAGACCCAATCTCAAGGCCTAACTGGGAGAAGGAGGATTTGGTTGAAACATTGCAGTCAATAAGAGAAAAATCATTCGGAAGAAGGCACTCATACATGAAGCCCCTTCCTTCAACAGAAAGATGATCAAGAAAACCCTCTGCATTTACCACACTTTAGTGCGTGATTTGTTCGATGGGTTTTCTGGATGCTCAGAAATGCACAATGTCAACAGCATTTCTGACATCAATAAATTAAATTTGAACAGGAGGTAAAAAAATGTCAGAATCAGGAGACTACAATCCAGGGCCTTGGACAGGGCATGATTTCAAGGAAGCGAGGAAAAGTTATGATGCACATGCCGGAAGAAGCTATGAGGATGCACTAACTTCCAGAAGGCAAGGAAAGGATTTGGTTGTCAAGTCTTTAAAAACAAACAGCGAATCTCCGGTGGTTATTGCCTGCGATGTAACAGGCTCAATGGGTGAGTGGCCTGCAGTTATCTTTTCAAAGCTGCCCTACCTTGATTTAGAGGGAAAGGAGTATTTGGGAAAGACAATGGAGATAAGCTTTTGCGCAGTTGGTGATGTTTACAGCGACAAATATCCTTTGCAGATTAGGCCATTTGCGTCAGGAACAGACATGAAGAAGAGATTAGAGGAGCTTGTGATTGAAGGTGGGGGCGGGCCGGGAACAAATGAGAGTTATGACCTGGCAGCTTTGTACTACAGCAGGAATGTTGAGATGCCGCATGCAATTCACCCTCTTTTTGTCTTTATCGGCGATGAGGGGTTTTATGACTTTGTTGACAGTGAGAGGGCTAAGGAATGGACAGGAATTTCCTTTGAAAAAAGGATGCCAACAAAAAAGATAATAGAGGATTTGCAGAAAAAGTATTCTGTCTATCTTATAAGGAAGCCCTATGAGATGTCTGGGGGTAATTCAATGAGCGAAACAGACAGGGTAATTCAGAAGCAGTGGCAGGATGTTCTTGGAATAGAGCATATGGCAATACTCCCACAGCCAGACAGGGTGGTTGATGTTATCTTTGGCATAATGGCAAAAGAAACATCAAGGATAGGGTATTTCAGGGAAGAGATAACAGGCAGGCAGATTGACTTGGATAAGCCTGAAGAGGGGATAGTAAAGGTTAAGCAGGCATATGAATCCTTGCACACAATACACGGCTCTGTGCCGAGAATAAAGCTCCCGGATAGCGCAAGGCCCCAGGATACTAAGTCGCTTTTGTAAGCACAGCAGGAGAAAAGTAAAATGAAATTGGAATTACTTGTAACTTTGTGGCCAACATTCCCACATTTCAAAAGGTTTGCAACAGACTCAAGAGTTAGCGGAATAAGATTAAACAGCGCTATGATTAAGCTTGCAGAGCTTGACAGGGAATTTGAAGAGGCGAAAAGAAATGAGAGTGTTCCATTGTGGTTTGATGTGAAAGGCAGGCAGTTAAGGGTGACGGAGGTTTTTCCTTACAAAGACCACTTGGAGCTGGAATTGAATCATCCTATTGATGTACAAACCCCAACACCAGTCTTGTTCAAGGCGGGAGCTGATCATGCATTGCTTGAGAAGGTTGCTGGCAAGAGGCATTTGATATTTAATGGCGGCCCGGAGTACATGGTATATGCCGGAGAGTCTATCCACATAAGGCATCCAAGCCTTGTTGTTTATGGGCCGACATTTCTTAACAGCGAGATAGAAAAAATAAAGAAGGCAAGAAGCGCAGGTTTTGACAGGTTCTTTCTGTCTTATGTTGAAAGCCAGAGGGATATAGATGAATTCAGGGAGTTTGTCGGAGATTCACAGATTATGGCGAAGATTGAGAACAAGAAAGGGCTGGAGTATGTTGCCAAGGAGTTCAGGAAAAAGCCAAACCTTTCATTAATGGCGGCGAGAGGTGACTTGTATGTTGAGGTAGACAAGCCGCACCATATTTTGGAGGCGCTGAAGCTAATTGTAAAAAAGGACCCAGAGGCAGGCGTTGGCTCAAGGCTTCTTCTTTCAACCATTAACAAGCCTGTTCCTGAATGCGCGGACTTTATGGATTTGGCATGGCTTTATGACATTGGCTACAGGAAGATGATGCTGTGCGATGAGATTTGCTTAAAGGAAGAGCTGCTTGCAAGGGCAATAAATGCTTTTGAAAGCTTTAGGGGAGGGTATGCAAAAACTAATGCAGATTGCTATAAGCCAAAATACATTCTCAACATGGTTGGGCTTAAAGGCAGGGGTAGGGAAGCAGTTTACCATTCTTATAATCTGGCTGAGAAATGAAAAAAGAGATTGTAGACTTGATAATCAAAGAGCTTTTGAAGCATAAGGAAGAAATAATAAGGTTAGAGATAGATGACCGAGTAACATACCTGGGATTGCTGATTCAGCATATTTCCGGAGTTCCTGCGGTTTATCTGCCGGTTCAAATTGCCGAAGAGATTTTAAGCAGGGTAGGCAAAGAGATTAGGTTAAGCAGGAGTGGAGGCTTGTTTTAAGCATATTTGAGGATAGTTTTTTATACTCTTTTTTGCATATCTAATCATGAATGTCAAAGCGCTTGTAAAAAAAGAGGAGAAGATATCTTTTTATGAGTTTCAGTTAAAGATAAAGGCGGACATCAACACCCGAGATATTTTGAAGCTTGGAGCAAAGCAGCTGGGCTGCGTAATTCATGAAGACAGCTATCTTATTCTAAAGGGAAGGGAGATAACAGAGGATGATGAATTCATGAGAATTAGGAGAGAGGGTGGGGAAAACCTTATTTTCATATACAAGAAGAAAACAGCCCATAAAAAGGCAGAGAAAAAGATGTCTATAAAAAAGGTTATCAAGAAGCCTATCGGGGAAAAAGAGGTTGATGAGATAATGAGGGATTACAGGAAGGTGATAACTGTAAACAAAAAAAGGACAATTTTTCTTTACAAGAATATTGTCATATCGCTTGACGAAGTGGAAAATCTGGGAAATTATGCAGAATTTGTTGCCAGCACAGAAGAAGACTATTTTAAAATAAATTTTCTGATAAGCAAGCTTGGATTAGACCCTGAAAAATTAACCACGCTTTCATATTTTGAGCTGGCAATGATGAATCTCAGCCCGTTTCAGAGGATTCTTTTAAAGATACATGAAAGATTCGGGATACTGGCATTTGGGATATCATCTGCTGTCCTGACAACCTTGGGAATGATTGTCGGATTGAACTCTGCAACATCATCAAGGCTTGCGGTTATTTCGGGAATAGCAGCTGTTGCGGTTGCAGATTCGCTGTCTGATTCGCTCGGGATGTATGCCCAAAAGAACTCAGAAAGGGGGGCAAGCAAAAGGACAGCATTTAAGCACGCATTTGGAGCATTTTTTGGCAAGCTCATTTTTGCATTAACATTCCTGCTTATCTTTATTATTTTTCCATTTGCTTCTGCAATGTATATAAGCATTGCCTGGGGGCTGCTGCTAATTATGTTTGTCAATATACAGATAGCATTTATTCATGAAGAGAGTGTTTTCAAGAATGTTATAAAGAATATTTTTATAGCAATAGCAGTGATAATTGCCTCCTATCTCGCGGGAAAGGGAATCGGCATTCTGACAGGGCAATAACAAAAAACTTTAATAATACGCCTTATTTTACATGAAGATGGAAAAGAAAAGCAAGAAATTCTACATAACAACAGCAATTGACTATGTGAATGCAAAATACTAAATTCTTCATAGATACTTTTTACTAATGTCAGAAATTCAACTGCACCATTTATGATGCGGACGTAACACATCAAAAATGCTCTTTGAATTTTGGCATTTTTGAATGCTTCAGAAATCAAAGATTTCTGATAGTGCTCAAGATTTTGTGAAATCTTGACATGCTCAAGAACCCAAGCACACACCCATACTTTAGTGAAGGGTTCTTGACATTACCACTTTAATTTCTGAGCACTTCAGAAACTATAAGTTTCTGATAGCTGTCAAAATCTTTCAGATTTTGAAGTCCTAACCAAAAAAATCCTTCTGGGATTTTTAGGGCCCCGAAAATCATTGATTTTCGCGGAAACAAGGGGCTTTACAAACCACGCCTTTTAAGGTGTGGTGCCCCATTGTTTTTTTGATGGAAAAGTTGATATACTAACAAATACATACTAATACATATAAAATGAAAACCAAGTTAACTATAACAATAGAAAAGGAAGTGCTTAAAAAATTCAAGGAATTTTGCGAGTTACAAGGATATAAGGTTTCTACTAAAATAGGAAAATTGATAGAAGAATTCCTTAAAGATAAAAATATTAAATAATAATGATAAAAATAAATTTGTCTGAAAAAGGGCTTAGAAAATTGTACGAAGATGAAAAGTTGTCTAGCCGACAAATTGCTAAAAAGTTTGGTTGTGGCAAGACCACTATTTTAGAGTTGATGAAAAAATATGGGATACTGGCTCGGGATAAGAAAGAGACAGGTAAGATGATTGTTCATCCAATTAAATATAAAATTTCTAAAGATGAGCTAGTAGACTCTTATATTAAAAAACAACTATCTATGGGTCAGATAGCAAAGAGTTATGGAACAACCAGTTCAGTTGTATATACTAAACTTAGAAAGCATGGAATTCCCTCAAGAACTTTTGAAGAAGGTAACAAACTTGCTGTTCCTAGAAGATCTAATTCAATAGCCAAATCAATTGTTAAATATAAAAAGATCAGTTTTTCTGGAAGTGATTTGGAAAAAAGTTATCTAATTGGATTTAGATTAGGTGATTTAAATGTTAGAAAGAATAAATATGGAGAGACATTATTTGTTTCTTGTAAGTCTACTAGAAATGAACAAATTGAACTGATAAAAAATTTATTTGAAAAATATGGCCCTGTTAAAGTAAGCAATCCCTACAGGGACGGGGGCAGGCAAATTACTTGCAGTCTAGATTTAAGTTTTTCTTTTTTACTTAAGAAAGAGGATGTTATCGAAGATTGGATTTTGAATATTAAAGAAAATTTTATCTCTTTTTTAGCAGGATACATAGATGCAGAAGGGCATTTTGGTTTAGATAGAGATTTCGGAGAATTTGCAGTTGGCAGTTACGATGAAAATATAATTAAGTCTACTCATAAAAAACTATTGGAACTAGGAATAGAAGGAAGATTGCCACGAATAGGACAGATAAAAGGATATACTGATAAACGAGGAGTTAGATGCAATAAAGATTTATGGACCTTTAAGATAACAAGAAAAGAAGAATTATTCAAGTTTATAACTCTAATAGAAAATAATATAAAACACCCAAAAAGATATAAGGATATGTTAGATGTTAAAACTAATCTATTAACTAGGGGCATAGAGTTAAGTGTGGAGAGAAAAATATGAAAAACAAAAATTTTCAGATAAGCACGGCAATAGATTACCCCTCAGCAAGGTTTCATCTTGGCCATGCCTATGAAAAAATATGTACTGATGTTATAGCAAGATGGAAAAGATTACAAGGATTTAATGTGCATTTTAGCACTGGAACAGATTGTCATGGCTTGAAAATACAGCAAGCAGCCGAAAAACAAGGGAAAACGCCAGAGCAATTCGTTAAAGAAATGTCAGAAGGATTTAGGGAATTAAGCAAAGTAATGAACATCTCTTATGATGATTTCATTATGACAACAGAAAAAAGGCATGAAAAAGTTGTTGTAAATATATTGAAGAAATTAAAGGAAAATGGAGATATTTACATAGGAGATTATGAGGGGTTGTATTGTGTTGATTGTGAAACATATTACACTGAAAAAGATTTAGAGAATGGCAATTGCCCAGTTCACAAGAGCAAATGTGAGTTAATAAAAGAATCTAGTTATTTCTTTAAGCTAAACAAATATCAAAAACAAATTATTGATGCCCTAAAGTCTGGCAGTTTGTTGTGGCCTAAGAAAAAGAAAAATGAAATAATAGAAAGATTAAAAGAGCCCTTGAAGGACTTAAGCATAAGCAGAAAGGCTGTTAAATGGGGGATTAAGATGCCTTTTGATAAAAATATGACTATCTTTGTTTGGATAGATGCATTAATAAACTACCTTACTACTGTTGATTACCCAAATAAAAAATTTAATGATTTCTGGCCTGCGTTACATATTATAGGGCCCGACATTGTATGGCACCATACAGTTATATGGTATTCTATACTACTTGCATTAGGACTAAAACTTCCAAAAGTTGTCGTTCATGGCTTCATTAATTTAGAAGGAGAAAAATTAAGCAAAGCAAGAGGCATCACTATAGACCCATTAGAGTTAGCAAAAAAATATTCTACTGATTCTTTAAGATATTTTCTTGCAAGAGCTATTCCTTTCGGAGATGATGGAGATTTTAGTGAACAAGCATTAATTGAAAGGAACAACAGCGAGCTTGCAGACAAGCTTGGAAATCTTGTTTCAAGGGTTTCAGCTCTGGCTGAAAAATATGGCATTGAAAAATGCGAGAACAGGCTTATTAAAGAATTGAATATTAAGGGAATTGAAAAGCACATTGAAAACTATGAGCTTGACAGGGCTCTTAATTTAATTTTTGATTTCATAGGCAGGTGCAATGAATATGTGCAGGAAAACAAGATATGGGAAACAAAGGACAGGAAAAAGCTGTATGAGCTGGCAGATTCAATCAAGGCAATAGCAATTTTGCTTTACCCATTTATTCCTGAAACAAGCGAAAAGATTGCTAAAACTTTTAATTTTAGCATAGATTTGAAAGAGATAGAAAAGCCATTAAAAGTTAGCAAGATAACAAAATCAGAGATTTTGTTTGGGAAGATAAAAGAAGAATAAGAAAAAAAGATAAAAATGGGA
>DATDUA010000074.1:0-4480 GCA_035290605.1 Candidatus Nanoarchaeia archaeon | reverse complement strand
TTGTGAGCCTTGTTTTTGGATGGCGCCTTTAGAAATCTTTGTATTCCTTACACCAGTTTTTCTTGCGATTTCATTCTCTTGAAAGATTCATTTTTTTCTATTTCCCTTTTAATTGCATTAAGCAGAGGTTCAAAGCATGCTTTTGCTAAAGATACTGCATCATCTGCCTCTTCTTTTTTAGGGGTATAGCCATAATAGTTGATATTGTGCCTCATTCTTCGGAGATAATCGACTAACCTTACAGACCTGGGCGTTTCAACCTTTATTTTCATAAGTTCCTGCATAGGTGCTAAGTGGTCTTCTGATTCAATGCCTTGTGCGATTAATAATGCATCACCTAGCATTCTAAAACACTCATAAATATTTCTGATTATATTAAATGCAGAATTGTCATTTGATTCAAGAGTTAAGGTGTATTTCATTTGCTTTGAAGAAGCATCTAAAATACTTGTTGCATTTTTTTTATCTGGATGTTTTTGCCTTGGAATCATGGGTGCACCTCCAATAAACCATCTAATAAAATACCATTTGCAATATTAGTAAATAAATTCAAATCAACCTTATTTCTTGAAAAAATATGAAGATTAACTTTTACATTTCTCCTAAACCCAAATTGCTCGATTAATCCCAATGTTTCTATCCTAATATCTTCATTGTCTAAAACTTCTACTGCTATATCAATATCGCTTTTTTCATTATCTGTGCCTGCCCGATAGCTTCCAAAAAGGATTATTGCCCGTGCATTAGGTATCTTATTATAGGCTGCACCGATAATGCCAGATTCGTAGACTAATTGTAAATTATAAGGTATCTTTTTTGTTATAACAAACGGGTCTTTGGGGTCGGCAGATAATCTCCAAGCATTACCTACCTCTTCCTTTTTGAGAAATCCCTGCTCTATTAAATTATTAACAGCCAATTTAGTTGATGTTTTTGATGTGCTTATCTGCTCCGATAGGTCATTAAGGCCTATAGGATGCTCTGGGAAAGAAAAGAAGTAAGAAAGTATTCTTCTGTAACTTTCTGAAACTTCTAATAAAGGCACATTTTTCAATTTTTTTACCATATTGATAATTATGGTAACATTTATTACTATTTAAACTTTCCGGTTACCTATTGGTTTCATAAAAGTTCAATTGAGTTTTTTAAGAACCGTTATTTTATGTTAAGCTTTGTTATACGATTTACGCTTATGTTGCAACTGCTTGCGCTACTTGCGCCGCCTCTGCGGGCTTTTCCTCTTTGGGCTTTGGCTTGCACTGCTCTGGGAAGATGTCCTCAAGCTTTTTTTCGCCCTTCTTTTTTACAATTGTGTTTATCTGGACTATGCTTGGAGAGATTAAATTTCCCCTTACTGTCTTCCTCAGCCTGAGCCCCTTCGGGCTTTTTCTTGCCTTTTTTCTCAGCCCCTTCGGCTTTTTGTGCATGCCCTTGCCATATGTCAATAATATTCTTTTCAAGCCCTGCCCCTCAACCTCTTTAAATGCAGCAAACCCTGCCTTGTCGCTTGCGCCTTTGATTTCAAGAACATAACCCTTTAATTCGGGAGAAATATCCTCGCCCTGCATAGTTTCGCCTATGATTTTTCCGACTAGTGCCTCGCTTTCTGTCTCTAGGTGAAATGTCTTTCCTTTTTCCGATATGTTTATTTTAAATGGCATTTTTCCTGATTTTAGGTTATTTTTTGTTTCTTTGATATCTTTTAAACTAAGAGTGTTATGAGTACTATTGCCAAAGCAACGATTATCTCCATGAGCCCAATTTCTTTGGCAAGCATTTCACTCTTGAACATTTTCTCAGTCATCTTCTTCATCTTCTTTGTGAAGAGCATGTAGCCGATACCCTCAGCAAGCATGATAATGCTTATAACGAGCAATAATATGCTTGAAATTTCCATTTTTATAACTGAATAAGCATATTTTTAAATGTTTGTTTGTGCTGTTTACACCCAATTATTCTGTTTTGATTTATATTTCTAAGGATATAAAAGCTTATTTATGGTGATTTGCCTAAAACCATGGACTGGCTATGGGAAAGACAAAGGAATTACTGCCACAGCAGGCAATGAAGGCTGCAAACAGGTTCAGGCTAAGCAGGGAAAATCTTTTAAAAGAAAGGATGAGCCTTGGCGAGGATGAATTTAATTCTCTCCTGGACAGCTGGAAGAATGAGAAAAAAGAGAGGAAGAAAACAGACAGAGAGATGCTGGCAGAGGAGAGGAAGAGGCAGCTTGAGCTTTTTCCAGAGCAGAGAGAATCTTCTTTATGGAAAAAAAGCATTGAGCAGCTGAGCGCGTCAAAGCTCTCAACCTACAGGGGATGCCCTATTGCTTATTACTTTAATTATATCATGCATTTCAAGGTGCCCCAATCACCAAGCAAGATTTTTGGAAAAGAGGTGCACCATATGATTGAGATGTTCCACAAGGTGAACTTTAAGTCATCTGAGAGTTTTATAAAATTCTGGATGCATCGCTGGTGGGGTGTTGTAAAAGGTGAGTATGGGAACACAGATATTAAATTTAGGGACAAAGAGCAGCCGGGAATACTCTGCGGACTGGGCGTCAACATCCTCCGCCCCTTTTACGAGCATAACAAAAACCTGCCCAAGCCTGAATTGTTTGAAGAGGACTTTTCAAAATACAACATTAGTTTTAACGGCATCAAGCTGACTGGAAAGTGGGACAGGGTTGACAGGATAGGTGGAAAGGTAATAATTACAGATTATAAAACAGATTTTTTCTCTCCTGCGCAGAACACCTTTCTTTTGCACAGGCATCCCCAATTCACATTCTATGCACTGGCATGGAATTTAAAATATAATGAAATTCCGCACCTTGCACTGCACCATTTAAGGACAGGGCAGGTTTTCAAGACAAGAAGGACAGAGGATGATTTTGAGTATTTGAAGGATGTTATCTCCAAGACAAAAGAAAGGGTGCTTGAAGGCGATTACACGCCTTTTTACGGGTTTCACTGCAAGAACTGCGATTTTATGAACTCTGCGTGCAGGCAGCATTGCGTCGGGGTTGGCTCAAAACTGAAAAGCCTTGAGCAGGAGCTTAAAGCAGAGCCAGAGATTGATGAGATTTTTTCATATGATGTTCCCCGCTCAAACAGAATTATCTCTGGAAATGATGCGCACAAGAAATATGCTGACAAAAATGATTTCAAGAATGCGTATTATTCCCTGATAAAATACCTCCAGGATGTCCAGTGCCCTATTGAAGCGCGGGAGGGCATTATGTCATGCATGCTGTGGGATGAGGACAGCCCGATGCAGCTGCCAGAGCATGCAGGATAGGCTGCTGGATATTGCCAAGAAGCAAAGTTTATAAATTCCTTAATTCTTAATACAGCATGAAAAAAGAGGCAAAGCAAAAGGATGAGAAACCAGCGGCAAATGCACTAAGGGAAAAAAAGCCAACAAAGCTGGATACTGAGCAGGCATTGCTTGAGAATTTTGTTTCACTGCAGAGGGTTCTGACAAACCTTTCTATTAAATTTGATTCGCTTTCAGACAATATCTCAAAGCTTCTGCAGCTGTTTGAGATTTCTGCAAAAGGATTTATAGGCAAGCAGGGCATAAAAGAAATAGACAAGGAAAAGAGCGTGGAGAGGGACAGGGAATTTCTTGCAAAGCTTAACACGCTGCTTGACCAGAATAAAACAATTGCAAAAGGGCTCACTCTGATGGGCGACAGGGTTAGGGAGAATATTAGCGGAGGGGGAGAGGCAAGAGCTGCATTTTCAGAAAGGGATAAGATGCCGCAATTTTCACAAAGGCAGCCCCAATTTCCACAGCAGAGAAAAGTTGAGCCTCAATTAGAGCAGTGGCAGGAAGGCGTGGCAGAAAGCATAATCTACAAAGATTCTGCAAAGCAGGACATAAAGCCGAGGCCGCTCCCAAGGATAGAGTAACCTTACAATGCCTACAAAATGCAACAAATAACTTCTTTTTTGGAGGAATTCACAAAAGAGCTTATTGAGAATTATTCACTGCTCTTTCTTGATAGAGAGATAGTGCTGGAAAAAGAAGAGGCACATCCTGCTCAATTAGTAATGCCTCAGATGCCTCCTGCGCAACTACTCCAGCAGGCATTTCCACTAATGCCTCAGCCAGTATTGCATCCCTACAAGCCAGTAATGCATCTGCCGCCTGCGCAGAAGCCCATGCCATTACAACGACAGCAAAAATATCAGCCAAGCTCCTCAATTCTAATACCGACAGGAAAGCCTGGGTTTGACAAATTAATTCAATTGATTGGTGATGCGTCAGTTACAAGGATTGAGTACCAGGCAGACAGCAAGCCTTTGCTGATAACAAGGTTTGGGCAGACATTTCCCTCAAAGGTTATTATGTCAGAGCATGAGGCAATGGAGGTTCTTGAGGAGTTCTCAAAACAGGCTAAGATACCACTCGTGAAAGGAATTTTCAGGGTTGGAATAAAAAATTTAATGGTGTTTGCTGTGGTGTCTGA
>DATDUA010000073.1:0-4244 GCA_035290605.1 Candidatus Nanoarchaeia archaeon | reverse complement strand
GCAGACAGCATCTTTCCAGGGCTTATCTCTCCGTAAACTGCCCTGAATTCATTGAATGTTGCATGCCTTGCCAGCAGATTCTGCAGTGTGTAATAGGCATTTGATTTCTCTCCCTGTTTTGACCTTGCGCTCTGAAAATAGATGTCGCAGTTTTCTGGCTTCAGCCCAAGGGCAATATAATTTTTTATGTATTGTTCAGTCGCTATTTTTCTGCTGTCTTCCAGGCTCTGCCCTCTTGCATTATATGCCTCAATGTCTGCAACAGCAATATAAATTTTTGCCCCAAGTTTTTGGTAAAAAATCATCTGCTGGGCAACAAGCATGTGCCCGATATGGAACTTTCCCGTAGGCATCAACCCAGTCATCATGACAAGCTTTTTTTTGTTTTGCAGCGCATCAAGAACTTTCTGAATGTCACGGTGGGCAAAGACTATCTTTCTTCTGAACAGGGCATTTTCATTAAAAACAGCAGGCAGCTCTTTCAGCGGGCTTAGCCCGAATTCCTTAACCAGCTTTTCATAATCAACCTCTCCCTTGACCTCCCAGGGGGTTATCTTGAATTCTTTGGATTTGCCCTCTTTTTCCTTTGTTTCTTTATTCTCTTTTTTCATCAAACTTAAAGAAGAAGGAGATTTATAAAACTTTTTAAACCGATAAATCCTTAATTGCAGATGGGAATAGAGGGCTTGGCTAATGCGGCAAACAATATTGCATATCAGTCTTTATTGCTTAAAAATAAGCTAAAGGCGATAAGCCTGATGGCTCTGGGCATTATCCTTGCAGGATTTAGCTTCTTTATTCTTATTGCTGCAAGGAATATTGCAGTATTTTTAGTTTCCTTGGCATTAGGCATAATTCTTCTTATTTTAGGAATTTTGGGGATAAACGGGCGCATTTGGCTGGTGAAGACGTTAGATTACAGAAGGAGATTTGGGCATCTTTGATAACCCCCTCAAAACCTTATGGTTTTATATGCAATAAAAATCAGCCTCTAACCTGCCCAAATCATGTATTCTGACAATAGTATATGAGGCGCCGCATCCAGAAGCTATGTCTATTGTTTTTTTGTCAACCATCTTGCTAAAAATCTCCTGCCCTGACCCTACAAAAACCCCGCCATCATTATTAACAATTTTTAGCACCCTTTCAACATATTTTGGTAATTTATCTCTCTGATTATATATTCTTGGCTTTCCAAAATATTCTGTAAGAATGCCTCTAAACCTACTCTCCAAATCTTTGTCTATTCCAACTCCATCTTTAAAAGTGTAGTACGTAAAGAACCATCTTTCAGTGCTGATGCCTTTAAAATGGTGCCTGGCACACGATTTCGGCCCTTTCAATTTTAATGCTCTTTTCATTAAAACAGGCAAGTCGCGAGCAGACACAGTTTTCTTTTCAAGCGCCATTAATTTTGCCATGTCCATAAATTGAAACCAGATACTTTATTTAGTATGTAGTTTCTTTAAATTTACTTTTTTCAATTTTGGATCATCCAGAAAACCTAAACACAAGGTTTTCTTGATTTTAATTTGTTGTTATGGATAACTGAATTAATTATAGCAAATAACCTCAATAATCTGATATGACAAGGTTATTTGGTAGATAGGAAATAACATAGGAAATGCACGAAAATTAATGTTATTTCCTCTAAGTGATATTTTACTTATTATTTTGCAGTTTATAAAAATTATTATGATGCAATTATACACTTTGCTTGCCAAAAAGATTTAAATATATGCTTCCTGTCCTAATTCAAGGAGAAAAAATGAAAAAAGGTAGATTTTTTGCTTTAGGTATATTTTGCGCATTCTTATTCATGGCAGTTATTGCAATCTCTGCTGTTTCAGCAGAAATCATGCTCTCGCAGCCAAATGAAACATATAACATTGATGATGACATCCTTGCCTCTGCAATTCTGAAAAGCTCTGCAAGTGCAAACGGCTTGTTTGAAATGTCCCTGTTATGCAATGATGATGAAAGGACATTCTTTGTTTTCCCTGCAAAGGTTTCTGCAGGCGAGGAAAGGGAGTTTGAGACATCTCTTGCGCTGAGCAATTCCTTCCTTCAGGGCGCAAGGGGAAACTGCAGGATAAAAGCAGAGTTTGTTTCAGAAAGCGCCGAAACAGCCGCATTCAAGATAACAGAAAGCATAAGCATATCATTAAGCATAAACAGGAGCATTCTTGAGCCCGGTGATATCATTCTGATTGAAGGCGAGGCAATAAAGGCAAACAAGAAGCCCGCAAATGGCTATGCCCAGCTCTCTGTAACAGGCACAAATATCTCTGCTGCAAAGGGCGTTGAAAACGGCAGGTTCTTGGTTGAGCTTTCCCTGCCAGAGCATATCAGGGCAGGGGAATACTCTGTCATGGCAGATGTCTATGAGAAGGACAGCGAGGGAAAGATTTCAAACAATGGAATTGCAACAGCAGGAATAACAATAAAGCAGGTTCCGAAAGTGCTTGAGATAGTTGCAGAAAAGCAGGATTACATGCCTGGAGAAAACCTGAGCATAAAGCCAGTCCTTTATGACCAGACAGATGAAATAATTGCAAGCGAAATCAGCATTGGCGTATTTGACACTAATGGAAACGATGTTTTTGAGAAGCTCATTAAGAGCAATGAGGAGATTTTGCTTTACCTTGAAAAAAATGCAACAGCAGGCAAATGGCAGATTAAAGCAAAATCCATGGGGAAAGATGAAGAAAGGCTGATTTTCATTAAAGAGAACGAGGAAGCATTGTTTGAATTGCAGGGAAATCTTTTAAAAATCGCAAACATCGGGAATGTGCCTTACAGGAAAAATGTTGAGATAAAAATAGGAAATGAAACAGAAATCAGGCAGCCGGACATAGCTGTTGGGGAAAGCATTATCTATGAGCTTGAGGCGCCTGACGGAGATTATGAAATCATAGTCAATGACGGCATAAGCGCAATAAAAGGCAGTTCATACCTCACAGGAAACGCAATCTCGGTAAATGAGATGATAAGCGCAGCAAGCATATTCATAAGGCATCCGCTTGTGTGGGTTTTCCTGGTTCTTGTTATGGCTATGTTTCTTTTTATCACAGCGCGGAATGTTATAAAGAGAAATGTGTCTGTTTCAACAATGCCGAGTGCTGAAAAAAGCGGCTTTGTTAAAGTCAGGCCGGAAAATCCAGGGCAAAAAATAAATGCAAGCGAGAGAATGGGCAGGGGAATTGAGGCAAGAAGCTCTGGCGGATATGAAAAGGCAGTTGGAGAAAGAACAACTATGAGCCAGATTCACCAAGCTAGGCAGTCAGAGCACAGGGCTTTGATAAGGGGCGTAAAAGAGGCAGAATCAACCCTCGTTCAGAAAGGCGTGAAAGAAGATGCATGCATTGCTGTCGTTAAACTAAGGAATTTTGAGCAGATAAGAAGAATGCCTGAATCAATCAAGGTTATAGATAGAATTCCTGAGATTGCATATGAAAGCAAAGCAGTGCTGGAAATAGCACCCGGGCAGATATCAATAATACTCTCTCCGACAATCACAAGGACATTTGGAAACGATTCAGGCATTGTTAAGATAGCCTCAAAGATTGCAAATTCACTCAATGAGCACAATAGAAAGTTTGACAAAAAAATAGAATATGGCATAGGCGTAAACGCTGGCGCAATAATCTCAAGAATTGAGAATAATCAGCTGAAGTTTACAAGCCTCGGCAGCACCCTTCCCCTGGCAAAAAGGATTGCAGATGCTGCAAGAAACGAAGTGCTGTTGAGCAAAGAAGCAGCGCACAGGGCAATATCTGAGGTTAAAACAGAGAAAAAAGATATTGCAGGCGTTGAGGCATATTCAATAAACAGGATTGTTGAGAGAGAGGAAAACAAGGAGTTCATACGGAAATTTCTTGAAAGGCAAAAAGGGCATGAAAGAGAAACCAGTAAAGCAGGCTTGGACGAGATGCTGTAAGCTACAGCAAAAAAAGAGGGCAGAAGGCATGGGCAATAATTATTTTATTCAGGCAGCATGGGCAAAAAAAGAAAAAAGCAAAAAAGCAGTTTCTGAAATTATTGCAACAATCCTCATTGTCCTGTTTGTAATTGTTGCGCTCATTATCATCTCTGTTTTCTTATTCCAGTACATGAAAAGGCAGTCGCAGGACATAACATCGCAGTGCCTTGACACAAGGACAAGCATAACAAAGGCAGAGTTCAATTCAACTCTGAACATAACAACGCTTTACCTGAAAAGAACAGCAGGCGATTCAGTGATT
>DATDUA010000072.1:0-3696 GCA_035290605.1 Candidatus Nanoarchaeia archaeon | reverse complement strand
AACAAATTTTTCTTTTGTCCCCCTGTGCGTTAATGTATATATTGTTGTTCCGTCTGTTTGCTTAAGTTTCTCAACCTTTAAGTCAGGATAATAAGCCATGTATGCCACAGGGTCGCTGTCCCCATAACGCGCCTCCCAGTTCAGTATGCTTGAGGAAATCGTAAGCAGATTATACATCTCTGATTTGGAAGAGGCAGAAAAATCAGAATATGTCTGTGAGCTGCCTTTTGTCAGGGTTATGCTCGTGTCAATATCAACCTCAATGCTTTCCGGAATAATCTCAACATTCACATCAACAGGAGCAATGTCAGCGCTATAGCCCTTATTTTCAATCTCACTCTTAAACTTGCTGACGCACCCATCAATCTTTTCTTTTGCATACTGCTCAATCTCCTGCTCAAAATGCCTCTTTAATATTGGCCTTTGCATCACACATTTCTGATAGTATTCATTTGTATAGCAAAGATACTCCACCTTGTTTCCGCTGAACATCACATAACTCTCCGGCTCTAAGCTTCCGCCCTGCATGCTGAGCTTTTCCTTTGCCTCGCCAATTGCCTTTTCAGCGCATGCCTCAATATACTCTTCAGTTGTTTCAGGCGACACGCCTATAATCTTCAGCCTCGGATAAAGCAGGATTGCAAGAACAGCAATAATCACAATTGAGATGATTATAAAGATTGTAACCTGCGATTTCTTATTCAGTTTTCCGCTCTTTTTCTCTTTTATCTGCATATGTTTCATAGTATTAAGTTGTTTATAAATTTTGTTGTGTTTCTCTTTTATCCAAAAATGAATAATTCTTTTTAAGGGTATCAAATAAAAAGAGCGCCAGCAGCTTGTAATTCTCGCGGTTTGCCTCTTTTATGCAGTTTAAATACCTGTCCCGCTCCTTTACATAAATGTTTAGTTCAGGGTATTTTGCCTTCTTTAGCAGGAAATTCATAACTAAGCGGGAAACCCTGCCATTTCCATCAATAAATGGGTGGATTGTAACCAGCTTGGCAGATACCGCTGCTGCCAGCTCAAGAGGATGAAGCTTTTTTTTGTTTTCTTTGTACCATTTTACAAGCTCTGTAACCAGCAATGGCACTGCATCAGCATAAGGCGGCTTAAATTCAGTTCCCCTTATTCTTACCTCTGTCCTTCTGTATTTTCCGGCAAAGCTGTCAGCAATGTTTTTCAGGATGAAGGAATGAATTTTTAATATCAGCCTTTCGTTTAGCTCGCCTTTATATCCTTTTAAAAATTCAATTGCTTCTTTGTGGTTTTTTGCCTCATAAATCTCCCTTAAGCTTGCCCCTTTTGGGGCAATATTCTCATTGATAATAAGAGAGGTATCTTCTAAAGAGAGCGTGTTTCCTTCTATGGCATTGCTGTTGTAAGTCAGCTCTGTAAAAAACCACTCATCAAATTTTTCTATTCCAATCTTTCCGGATTTTCTCAGGTAGCTGTCAAATTTTTTCCTGATATTTTCAATCTCTAAAACCTGCTCTTTAGAAAGGTATTCTGCTTTTTTCAGCTCAATCTTGAATTTCTCAATCTCCTTTTTTATTGTTGATTTTGGAAAAGCGCCCTCTCCAATATACCTGCTGGCTTTCTTCCACTTTTTGCCATCGCGAATATTATAAATCAGGTAATTGTATAATTTCCCTTTCAGCTTTCTAACCTCATGATAAACCATAGTTATTATTATGGGCACATATTTATAAACATTTCTATTTGTGCCCATAACAGATTAAAAGTATTTTTACGGCGTTAAATCAACAGCCCTTGCCTCAATATTGCACACATTGCTGCCAGGGTTGTTTCCAAAGGCATCCTTGCATTTTATATAATAATCCTTGTTTTCTGCCCAGCTTGCTGTGTGCGTCTTCGTATTTATCACAGACATGGCTGTTGAATTCATTGAATCATCAAAGCTGAAGGCGCATTTAATTGTCGCATTTGTTGAATATCTGCACAATGCCTCCTCATTTGTTATCACCTTCAGCACTCCGCTGTCATAATACACCCTTACAACGCTTGGCGCAGTATTGTCAACAGATATGTTAAACTCTATCTTGCTGCTTGCTGTGTTCTCTGCTGCATCAGTGCATGAAATATTGTAGCTGTAGTTTCCTCCTATAAGGGAAAGCTGCTGCTGGTGCACTGTCCCGCCTGTCTCAAAAAACCCGACAGGAAGATATGCCACTCTGGAATAAGAGCATTCTGCATTTCCATTGTCCATTCCGCCTATTGTTCTTACATCAAGCTCAATGCTAATCGGCTCTATTCCTGTTGTAATTGTTCCCTGCGGCGAGGTTGATGTTATATTCAATGAAGATGTGCCCTTTAATACATAAGAGTAGCTTGTTGACATCGCATTTCTCTCGCTGTCATTTGATGCAAAAGGCCTATCCTTGCACCTGAAATAAAACTGGTTGTCCTGCTCTGCCTCAATGCCATCCAATGCTGTTAGGCATTTATAGCTTCCATCCGGCTGCATGGCAGCTACAGATGTGTCGCAATACATGCTGTTTTCCATGAAATCAAACTCCATGTCATTCCTGCTCCATTTGCACTCTGAAGGCTCATTTACAAAAACATCAATATTTTTTGATGAAGTGCCAAAGGCAACCCCAGAGCCGCTTGGCGGCTCTACACTCCTTATCAAAGGAGGCGTTCCATCTGGCTCTGGCGAGACGCAGAACTCAAATACAAGCTCCTGGACATTTGAATTTCCATTAAAGTCCTGGCACCTTATGTAAACCCTGTTTTCCTGCCCTGCCTCTATTGGCAGCTCTGTTATGTTTGCCTCATCCAGAATATTCTGCCAGCCAGGCATGGATAGTGTTGTGGCATGCTGCTGCAGGTAAGCTCCTCCTGAAAATGACTCCTGCATGTCATCAAAGCTGTCTGTTGATTCAGAATCGAGCCTGCAGTTTGCAGGCTCGTCTGTTGTTATTCCTAAGCTGAAAGGAGTGAAAGGCGGAACACACTCATCATCTGCCAGCGTATTCCTGATTTCATTGGCGCATGCAGTAGGGCATGATGCTGTGCTTGCATATTCATAGCCATAGCCTAATACATCTTCCCACGGCGTTATTACAGGAGAGGCGACATCATTCTGGTTTTCCCACCAGCATACATTGCTCCCAGCACTATCCTTAAGCCTGCATGCTGCCCCAAGGCTGCTACACCTGTATTCAGAGCATTCATGCAAGCCATCTGCAGCAAGCTCATCATTGCATTTGCTGCAATCTGCCCCGCCTGTCGGCGGCTGCCACGGGCTGCATGTAAAGGAAACAGTATGCTCTCTTGTGTCATTGCATCCTGCAAGATATGAAATGATTGCCAGAACAACCATGACAATTACTGCCCATGCAAATGGGCCTAAACCCAAAAGCTCTCCGACACCACCACCACTGAGAAAACCTCCTTCTCCAAAAGCATACACCCCTACATAGGCTGCTACTCCAATATATGACAGGGTATTTGCCTCATCCCCAGTCATTCCAGCCAGCATCCCTAAAATCTGTCCAATAGCATAAACTGATAAGGCAGAGCCGACGAATTGAACAAAACCATACATTCCTGTAGCAGGAACTACATCTTCAAGATATGCCTCTCCTAACGACCTTGTGCTCAATCCAAAATATCCACCTTCTTCAGCAACCAACGCCATTAATCCCAGCCCCTACGCCCCAGTCGCCA
>DATDUA010000071.1:0-17184 GCA_035290605.1 Candidatus Nanoarchaeia archaeon | reverse complement strand
GGCATTTTTATGCGCCACTTTTTCAGGAGTGATGGATGAATCTCGCCGATTATGCCGATTTCCCTGCCTTCATGGCATATTTTTCCGCATCTTCCATCAATGAAATTTGGATTTTCCGCCTCTTTCAGGGTGAAAACTTTGCCGAGCATCCTGCCCAGGTACTCAGCAGCCTGCTTTATATCTGTGAAGTTTCTGGGAGAGAGGGCAACAATAAGATTTTCTTTTTCACTTATTCCTGTTTCTGCTCTTTCATCTTTTCTGAAAACCACACCCATTTCAAAAATCTTCTGGGGGTATTCTGCATCAACATTTTCTGAAAGTGTTTTTAATGCAGGGCATAACAGGTTCTGCCTTAAGAATTTATAGTCTGTTTTGCTTTCCTCAACTTCAACCATCTCTTTTTCCTTTGCCCCTGCTTTTCTCAAATCCTCTTTTGTCAGGAGGTGCAGGGATGATGTTTCCAGCATACCCAATCCAGCCAAAATTTCTGCAATCCTTCTTTTTATTGTTTCTTTCTTGTCCTCTCCGCCAATGGTTGAAATCTGGGGGATTTCTGGGATGAATTTGTCATAGCCATATGCGATTGCTATGTCCTCTATGATGTCAACCTCATGCATTATGTCTGCCCTCCATGCAGGAACCTCTGCAATTCCCTTGCCGTAATTATAGCACATCCTTTCAAGAAGCTTTTTTGCGTCTGCCTCTTTCAGCTCAAGCCCAAGGAGCTTATTTGCATGCTCAATGCTTATTTTAATCTTTTCCGGCTTAAAATCAGGCGTTGTTTCTGCATTTTTCCCATAGTAGAGCTTCATCTGGCAGATAGTGCCGCCTATGTCAGCAAGCATTGTTGCAATGATGTTCAATGCCTTTTTCAGGGCAGAAAAATCAAATCCAGAGCATTCAATAAAAACATCCCTTGTTTCCTGCGTTATCTTTCCGGTTTTACTGCTGTTTATTACAGGGGGCATGCTTAGAATCTCGCCTTTCGCGTCAACAAAAACAGGAAATCTATCCTTACCCTGAAGCAGGTGGGCAAACTCCCTGCCAGCGGGGTGCTTTTGCAATATCTGCAATGCATTCATTTCCTCGCTTGAGTCTAATGGAATGAATTTTATGTCCTGCGGCTTTCTTGCCTCATATTTTATCGGCAGTGATATTTTTTCCAGCGGATAAATTCCTATTGCCATCTTTTTCCTGTTCCTTCCAAGAGTTGAGTGCAGCTTTTCCTGTATGCTGATAATTTCCCTGATTTTTTCATCGTCAAGCTTTAAGTTTTTCACAATGGCGCATGCAGTATAAGGCCTGGCTTCCTTAACAGACTGGTCAATTCTAACCTCAAAATTCTTTTCCGGCTTGTTCAGCCTGTATTCTTTTGGCTTTTTCTTTCCAAGATAGCACTCTAATGCCCTAAAGATGCCCGGCTGCGACAGCATATCTGGCCGGTTTGGAGTAACTTCAACCTCAATGGCATCTTCTGTTATCTTTTCAACTCCCAAGCCGAACATGCTTAGCTCATCGTCAAGCTTCTCATCGCTTGCGTCTCCTGCAAGCTTCTTTATTTCTTTTTTATTTAATGTTACAACTGCCATTTTTTATCCCTCCCAAAACTTGATTTTTCTCAGCTGATTCAAGTCATTCTTGTATATTTCCCTGAAGTCCTTTATGCCATAAAGCATCATCATCATCCTGTCAAAGCCAGGCCCCCATGCCAGCACAGGAATTGGCTTTCCCAGCAAGGGCTCTGTAACCTCTGGGCGGAATATGCCTGCTGCAAATACCTCTATCCACTGCTTTTTCTCCTCATTCCAGACATCGCCTTCAAGGCTCGGCTCTGTATACGGAAAATAATGCGGGCGGAAGCGGATTTTTTTATACCCCATTTTTCTTGCAAACTCTTTCAGGTAGCCAATGAGATGCCTAAAGTTTGCATTTTCATCAACTACAATGCCTTCTGTCTGGTTGAACTCAAATCCGTGGCTCCAGTCCACCGTGTCATTCCTGAAGCATTTGCCTATTGCGAAAAATTTCACAGGAAGCTCTTTTAGGCTGTTTTTTCCGAGCCTTGCAAGCGCCTGGGCTGATAGCGCTGTTGTATGCGTTCGCAGGACTATTCTTTTTGCCTCATTTTCATTCCATTTATACTGCCAGCCCCTGCTTCCGCCAACGCCCTGCTCATGGGCTTTTTTTACCTTCTCTGCAACCTTTTCAGGCAGTTTTCCCTTTATGCCTTTAATGTAGAATGTGTCATGTATCTCTCTTACTGGATGGTCCTGCGCTGTGAACAGCGCGTCAAAATTCCAAAAGCCAAGCTGCGTTAAATTTCCTGTCATCTCCCTGAAGCCCATCTCTGCCCATATTTTTCTTCCCCTGTCTACTGCCTGGCTGACAAAATGCCTCTTTCCTCCGGAAATATCTGGTACAGGGCTTATAATGTCATATCTGCGGAACCTCTTGCCCTTAAATGAATCGTTCCTTAACATTTCAGGCGTAAGCTGCTCTATCAGCTCTTCTTTTGCCTGCGGCGCCAGCCTGATTATTTCCATGCCGCTTTCTGTAACCTCAAACACAACTTCTTTATTCTCACCAATAACAATAATGTCTTTCCTGCCATGCAGGGTTTTCAGGGCATGCAGCTGCTCTGGCTGAAGCTTTTCATACTCGGCAGGCAAAAGCTCAAGAAACTGCTCTTCAAGGCTTTTTTTTGTCACCTCTTCCTTGCTGGCAGTGAGCACGAGCTTTCCATTTTTAAGCTCAATAAATGCCTTTTTTTTCAGGGCGCCAAGCGCTGCCTTAAACTCATTATCGCTCAGCCTGCTTGTTTTTTTAGCCTCGTCAAGCATCAGGATATTTTTATCATACAGCGCATTCAGTAGCCTTCTTTCAGGAAGCCCATTCTTTTTATAGAGAATCCCATTAGTGCCCAGCTCAACAACATTTTTCTTCTGAACGCTTAAAGTAACAATATTTTTATTTGCAAGAAATTCCAGAGCCCTTAAAACAGATGTTTTGTCCATGCCTGATTTTCTTGCCAGCTGCAAAACACTCTTCTCGCTGAGAAAAGGCAGGACTCTTCTTTCAATAGGAGACAGCTCTTGTATAACATCCTCTGGTTTTTTCATGATAATACCTAATCAATGCATTTTAAAAAGCTTTTTAATCCTTAAAAAATCTACAGCATTTATGTTGTAGTCTTTTTGCTTGTAGATTTTTTGGGAATGTCAAGAACTTATGTTCTTGAGATATGTCAGAATTACGCCCAAAATTGCTTAAGCTAGCCGTGTATCCTGTGGCATGCAGTGCAGCTTAGGTGCAGCCCATCTTTCTCTGCTTTTACATGGTCTTCCCAGTAAATCTTCTTGTCGTAAATTGATGCAGAATAAAAATAATAACACTTGTCGCCACAGCAGAATACCTTGTATTCATTGCCTTTAATCTCCACGCAGTTGGCAATGCCCAAAGAAGCCATGGCTGCAAGCAATACTGCTGCAAGCCCCCTCCTAGGAAGATTCATTTTAACCTCTTTACCCTTCAGATTAAGCACTTACCCTTTTTATTTTTTTCGTTTTTTGCTTTTTGCCGGCTTGGAAAAATGAAAAACGCAAAGATTTAAAAATGCACTTTTCTTTGTGGCATAAAGAAGGATATTAAGATAATCAGAGAGGCTGATTAATAAATCATATCACAAATCAAAAGTTCATAAGTTCACAACGTCATTAGTTTTATACTAATTGCATGTTTTGTTGTGCTGGGCGCTGCGCCCAGATTAGTGATGCTCAAAGGCTGGTAAACTGCATGGTAAGTGCTGGCGAATTAAATACCAGATTTAAAGGGCATTTTTGATTTCTTAATATTTTTCTTAGATAATAATTAAATTTTAATAATTGCAAGAACAAAGAAAAATGGGAAAGATAAGCCCAGTATCAATAAAATATATGATATATGGGAAGTTTAGCGCAGAAGGCGCTGTTGAGAAGCCAGATGTCATAGGTGCCCTGTTTGGGCAGACAGAGGGCCTGCTTGGGGCAGAGCTTGAGCTGAGAGAGCTGCAGAAAGAGGGAAAGATAGGCAGAATAGAGGTTAATCTTCAGACAGCCGAGAGCAAGACAACGGGAGAGATACAGATTCCAACATGCCTTGACAAGTCAGAGACAACAATCATTGCAGCAGCAATAGAGACAATTGACAGGATAGGCCCGACAGAGGCAAAGATAGCTATAGAGAAGATAGAGGATGTCAGGGGGAATAAAAGGGATTATATTATTGAAAGGGCAAAGCAGCTTCTTGAGAAGGTAGAGGGCTCTACAGCCTCTAGAGATATATCTGACAGTGTGAAAACATCTGCCAGAATGTCAAAGCTGCAGGAATATGGTGATGAAAAGCTTCCGGCAGGGGATATTTCAGGAAGCGAGATAATAATTGTTGAAGGCAGGGCAGATGTTATCAACCTGCTGAAAAACGGGGTTTCTAATGTTATATGCATGAACGGCACAAAACTGCCAGAGGGTATAAAAAGCCTGAGCCTGGAAAAAGAAACAACCCTGTTCATAGACGGGGACAGGGGTGGAGAGCTGATAGCAAAGAATGTTATAGAGAATGCAAAGATAGACTATGTTGCAATTGCTCCTGACGGCAAGGAGGTAGAAGAGCTTGCATCAAAGGAAATTCTTATAGCATTAAGGAAGAAGATAGCTGCCGGAGAGTTTCTTGCTTCCCTTAATCCAAAGTCAAGGACGAGGTATGGAGGAATGTTAAGAGCAGGCTATAAAAGCAGCTACAAAAGCAGAAGGGACGAAGGCAGGGGCAGTGATGATAGAAATGATACAGGCACTGCAAAAGAAGAAAAAAGCGCGAAGGAACTCACTGAAGATGGCAAGGAAAAGATGAAGGAAATTTTTAATGATATAAAGGGGACTAAAAACGCTGTCCTGCTTAACAGCAGTTTAGAGGTTATAAATCGGGTTTCTCTAAATGACCTGCAGTTTGCATTAAGAAGGACAAGAGGAGATATCTATGCTGTTGTAATGGACGGAACAGCAACATCCACAATAATCAGGGTGGCAGAGGATGCTAACTGCCAGCATCTTGTAGCATCAAACTTCGCATTCAGCGGCGAGACAAAAATCAACCTGATGAGCTTTTAGGCTTGTTTTTTTATTTGTTTGGGTCAGCAACCATTTCTATTCCTGTTTTACGGGATTGTTCTGTTTTTGTCATGCTGGCATCAAATGCAGACATGGCATCAAGCGCTATCTTTCTTAGATGGCAGCCGCCGTAAAGAACAGCTGCCAAAATAATCAGGGCTGCAGCATAGCCAAGATACTTTTTTGCCCTGCCAGCTGTCTCAATTGTACCTGAGAATTCTGTTTTTCTTGACATCCTGAAAGACTTTGTAGTTGAGTATATGCTGGCTGTATTTTCGTCAAACTCATAGCCAATCACAGGCGAGGCGCTCTTGTGAAGCCCTCCAAGAACGCTCAGTTTCCATTTTCTTGCATCAGCCATATTTGTCATTCCCAATTCCCTTTGTTCTGCGCGCTTTGTCAGCTGGTCCATGTATCTTCTGCACATATGGCTGTAATACACCCTCTTCTCAAGAGAGGATGGTGGCCTGTATATATTGTCAATAATGCTGTCCATGTCTTCATTAACCAATTGCTTCCTGAAGCGGTCGCTTGGCGGGTTGTTTTTTGCTATATTGCCCATAGCTAATGCAAAAGGTTATGCTATTTATAAGTTTTAATAGCATGCAGAATATATGTGTCCTGGTCTTGCACAATAAAAGGTTGGGCAGAAACATTTATAAATGGCATTTAGAACATCTATTCAGTAAGAAGGAGTTACAAGTTAGCGAATTCTTATAGAATAAAACATACAAGGAGGATTTTTTAAATATGGCATATGGAGATGGCGGCTTCCGAAGAGGGGGCGGTGGTGGTTTCCGAAGAGGCGGCGGCGAAGGCGGCGGCTTCCGAAGAAGCTTTGGTCCAAGAGAAATGCACAAAATAAAGTGTAGCGCATGCGGCAAGGATGCAGAAGTGCCTTTCAAGCCAACAGGCGACAGGCCTGTTTATTGCAGGGAGTGCTTTTTCAAGAACAAGGGAATAACACCAAGAGAGCCAAGAAGCGAATCTGAAGAGCCTAAGAAATCAGAAGAAAGTGAAAAAACTGAATCTGAAGACTTAGAGAATACAGAAGACGGAGAAGAATCTGAAGAAACAGAGTCTGAATAAGCAGATAAAATTTCTTGATGAATCAAATCTGTTTTTTTCTTTTTTCTTTTTTCTTTTTTCATTTTGTGTTAATTGTAAATCTTGTCTAGGGCTGAGAAGAATATTGCAGCACAATGGTCAGCTCCAATGTAAGATTTATAATCTATCTTGGAGTTTATCTTTTTGCCTCTTTCAATTAGGGCATTTGCTAATTGTTGCCCGTATTTATAAGGAATAAATAAATCCATTGTTCCTAGCCTGATAGAAATTTGATTTGCTATCAATCCCCCAGTATAATTCACAGGGCTAAATACAGCAAGCCTCTTTTCATATTCCTCTGGAGAACTACAACCAGACTGCTTTGCAATATACCTTGTTAAGAGGCTGTCCCAAGCTGATAATCCAAGGTTGCTCCCTCCAACAATAGAAACTAATCTCTCAATCCCAGAGTTAATGCTTCCAGCAGCCCTGATAGACAGAACATTGCCAAGGCTTACGCCTAATATGTTTAAGGCATGCCCTTCTGCTGAAGAGGAATTCATTCTTTCAATTGCATCATCATATATTTCCTGTAATCTCTCTACTGTTTCCTCTGGGTTTGGCTTGATAAGATTTAATGAAGAGATTGTATAAACAAAAACATCTCCATCTTTTGGAATAATCCCATTTCTTAAGAAGGGCGTTTTAGAAACACCGCGAGGCACAAAACAAAACCAGCTCACTTTTTTTTCACCATTTTTTATAACTTCAGGCTTCCGGTCTGTTTCAGGCTCCACATAATCACTTTGAAGTTTTCTTGATGCATATAGCCTGTCTATTAGCCCCAGCATCAAAGGATATTCTTTGGTGCTCTTATAAATTTTTGCCTTGCAAAAATTTAAATACATAAATAACTGCTGTTTAGAATGAAAGGGCTGAAAAAAGAGGCTGTAATCAGGATTGTACTGGCCGTTGTAATCCTCATGGTGCTGCTTCTTGCGGTGTATCTTACATTCTTTTACTCTAAGCCATGCGGGGATGCAGGATGTTTTAATCAGGAGCTTTTAGGCTGCAAAAAAGCCAGCTTTACTAATGATGCAGAGGCAGCAACATGGCAGTATTCAATAAAAGGAGCAGTGAATGAAGGGGACGATAAAAAATGCAGCGTTGATGTAAAGATTCTTCAGGTAAAAGAGGGAGAAAAAGAGCTTGAGATTTTGCAGGGAAAATCAATGTCATGCGCTCTTCCTTACGGCATTATTGTCTCGCCAGAATCAGATTTGTCAATGTGCCACGGGCTTCTGAAGGAATATATCCTGGAAAAGATAATCATAAAAAAGATGCACACCTATATTTTAGAGCATATAGGCGAGGTGTCAGAAGAGCTGACGAAGGTATGATTGCATACTATACTATTGCTCTTGCTGTCTCTATAAGCCTGCTGTGCAATGAATTGTCATAGCTGTACCAGAATATAAACTCCTTGAACACAAATTTGCCCTTGTATCCGGGCACCATTCTCAAAAACCTCTCATTCAGCTCTATGTATGTCAGTTCTTTTTCAAATGATTTTATGTTCCTGGCACATGTATTTTTTAATAAGCTGGACACGTTTTCTTCTAAAGGTCTGATATAAACTGCAGGAGAAAAATCACCCTCTGCCTTTTTCTCAATCACAACATCAATGCATGATTTCTCATATAAGCCATTTGCAGTATGCTTGGTTATTATTCTCGCTCCATTTGGCTTGGTTTGCGTTGGAGTTTCTTGCTCTTCATCGTAAATTTTTGGCTGAATCTTTTGGTGCTTAATTAATTCTTCTACTGCCGATATCTTGACTGCTGACTGCCTTGCCATCATTTCATTATCGCTTTGGCATTAATAAATTTTGTTGTGGTGCAGAAATCACAAATATTTTTAAGCCTGCGCTGCATTATGATTTATGGATGACAGCATTAAAGAAAGAAGAATGCCTCCCCTTAAGGAGCTTATTGCAGGCTTTTCAAAACAAACACTTGAGAACTATATTGATTTTTACCTGGAAAAGCTGAAAGAGGGCTATCATGAGCATATTGACGCAAACCTTGCAGAGATGATAAATTTTTATGAGCAGATGTATGCTCAAGGCAAGGAATATGCAAAAGACAGCCGCACAATTCAAAAACTCGGTGGATTTAAGGCTGCGTTTAACAGCAGCACGAAAAATGTAAGGTACAGCCACTAAGCACATTGTCAAGAACCCTGCACTAAAATTCATGCTTGGGTTCTTGAGCATGTCAAAATTCTATGAATTTTGAGCATCTCGAAAATCAAAAGATTTTCGATGACTGTCAAGAATTAAAAATTCTTGAAGCTATCAGAAATCATAGATTTCTGAAGCCTCAAAAATGCTAAAACTCAAAGGGCATTTTTGATGTGTCAACCGCAAGCTTTTTATTCTTTAGTTCTTTTCTTGTTCTATGATAAGATTTGGGCCTGCAGGGCTTGGCGGGGCAAAAGAGGCAGTGCATAATTTAGAAGAATATCACAAAAAAGGCATTTCTGCATGCGAGATTGCATTTACATACGGCATTTACCTCATGGAAGCTGATGCTATTGAGATAGGCAGGGCTGCAAAAAGCCTTGATATAAGGCTTTCCATTCATGCCCCCTACTGGATAAACCTCAACAGCGCTGAAAGGAGAAAGGTTGAGGAAAGCAGGAAAAGAATACTTGACTGCTGCAAAATAGGCAATGCATTGGGCGCATATCTTGTTGTTTTTCATCCTGGATATTACGGCAAAATGGAAAAAGAGGAAACCTATCAAAACATAAAAAGAGAGATTATTGAAATAGTTAAGGAGATTAAAAAGAATGGGTGGAAGATAACTATCGCTGCAGAGACAACAGGCAAGGCAAATGTCTTTGGCAGTGTTGATGATATCTTAAGGCTTGTCAATGAAACAGGCTGCAGCTTTTGCATTGACTTTGCGCACATAAGGGCAAGGGAAAAGATAATAGACTATAAAGGAATACTTGAAAAATTCAAAAACCATGGCAGCATTCACATTCATTTTTCAGGCATTGAATACGGCGAGAAGGGTGAGAAAAGGCATATTCTGACGCCTGAAAGCGAGATTAAAGAGCTGCTGAAAAATCTGCACGAAAATATCCCAAAAAGCAAAGAGATTGTTGTTATAAATGAAAGCCCCTCTCCCGTGGAAGACAGCGTAAAGGCGATAAGGATATTAAAGAAAATCTTGTAAGGCAACCGCGAGCATCACAGATTTCTTGCTTCTTTCTGAATCTTTGAGAGCAGGTTCTTGTTCAGGATTACCCCTGCTTTTTCTAATTTGTTTCTCAGGACAAAATTTGTTTTTATGTCCTTTTTTATCTGGAAAAGGGGAACTATTATTATCTTTATCTTTTCTTCCTTAATTACTTTTTTGATATCATCTGAAATAACAAGAACCTCTATTGGCTTTTTGTTTGTTATATAAACTCCAAGAACATCCTCAAGGCAGTCATCTATCAGCCTGAGCGCCTCTTTTTTTATGTTTACAGGCATATTCACGACGGTAATTTTAACTTCGCTTCCAAGCAGCTTTTTTGGCAGCACAACCCCTGCTGAATTTCCAACCCTTACAGTTTTTCTTAAAAATTCCATGATGCTTAAATTTTGTCTGTATTTTCCTGCGTTATAACTATGTTATAACCAATTTAAAAACTTTGCGGTTATTTTAACTACGCAGGGGTATCATATCTGTAATCACCATAAAGTTTATAAAGCATTTTAATATTTAAATTTCAGTAAAAACTAAATTTAAAACAAAAATGATGGATAACAAAACATTTTGGTTTGCTTTGTTAACAGTTCTAGCAGTACTAGTGACAGCAAATAGCGTAAGTGCTTTAGCAACAAGCGTGTCAACAACAGTGAGCGGCATTGATATAACAACCCAGCCAGTAACAATATTTGCAGGCGAGACAATTCCTTTGAGAGTTTCTTTCACTGCAGATACAAATGCAACTGATGTCAGGGTCAAGGCATGGATAAGCGGTTATAGAAGCGACATATCTGATTCCTCAGAAAGATTTGATATAATCAGTGGAAGCAGATACACTTCAGAACTTCTTACCTTGACAGCTCCAAGCGACATAGACATAAATGAAAATGTCCTGCTTGTCGTGAGCGTAGAGACAAAGGACGCATTTGACGAGACAACATATGACCTTAATTTACAGAGAGGCTCATATGAAGTTGAGGTTATGTCTGTAGAAGTGCAAGTGCCTTATGAGATAACGCCTGGAACAAATGCAGCAGTTGATGTTGTATTGAAGAACAGGGGCATAAGAGAGCTTGACGATGTCTACATAAAGATAAGCATCCCTGCACTGAACCTAGAGACAAAGGTTTACGCAGGCGACTTATTGCCTGTAGATGATGACGACACAGACGAGGGCGACGCAGTCGAGAAAAGGCTTTTCTTGAAGATACCTTCAGATGCAGCAACAGGAACATACACCTTGAATGTAGAATCATACAACAAGGATGTTTCAGAAAAAGCATCGCAGGACATAACAATCGGGGAAAGCACAGAGAAAAGCGACGTGCTCGTGCCTGTGGCAGACAAGTCAATCAGCGTTGGAGAGGAAGCAACATATGAGTTGATAATCGTCAACTCAGGAGACAGCATCAAGACATACACAATCTCTCCGGAAACAACCTCTTCTCTGACAGTAAAGGTTGAAGAGCCATCTGTTGCAGTGCCAGCAGGCGACAGCAAGACAGTGAAGGTAAAGGTTAGCGCGAATGAGAAAGGAACCTACACATTTGCCCTGAATGTAAAATCGGGAGATGAGTTGGTAGAGAGAGCGTCCTTCAGTGCAAGCGTCAGCGGAACAGCCCTAAACGCAACACTAATATGGACAATTGTGCTTGCTATAGTGCTTGTTGTGCTGATTGTAGTGTTTGCAATATTGCTAACAAGGAAACCGGCTAAGAAAGAAGAGTTTACAGAAAGCTACTACTAAATCTGATTTTATTTTTTTATTTTTATTTTATTTTTAGTAGCTTTATTGTTTTTAGCAAAAAGGAAAAGATATCAAGAGAGGTAAAAAAATGGCAAGAATCTTAAATAAAGAAGTAAGGAAAAAGCTTGAAGAAATGGCTATAAATCCAGCAGCTGTTTCTGGAGAAGAACAAGGGGGGAACTTGCTTTTATACTTATCAGAAACCTTATCAGATTCACATATAATGGGTTTTCTTAAAGAAACTGAGGAATGCTTGTCTGTAGGGTATGAAGATCACGGAAGCGGTCACGGCCTAGTCTTAAAATTAAGATCAGATGGCTTTTATGTGGATTCGTGGAGAGAGCCTGCTGGAGAGAGAGGCGATGACAAAAAAACATTAATTAGGGAGATTCCAAAAGAATTTCCTAACTTAACCGCAGAGGAATATAAATCACGATTAAACACAAGTTTAGAACATTCTATACAAATTTCTAAAGAGAAATATGAAAGGTTGGGAAAATTATTCAAGAAAGAATAAAAATGGCAAAAGAGATAATTGAAATAACAAGAAAAATCGGCGGTGAAAAAGGATTGGTTACATACTTACACTTTAGCTCGGAGTTTGATATACACAGAAAAATAAAGGGCGTTTATAAAGCTGAGATAACCACGACTAAAGTTAAGAAGCCGGATACAAATATTTCTTACTATCAAACAACTAATAATGCTATAGGTGTTAAAAAGAAAATCCAACTTAGCCCTGTTTTAAGCATGGAGGAGTATGAAGAGGCTGTTTTGGCACACTTCGAAGCCGTTAATAACATCAAAAAGCTTTATCTAAATGACTAACACCCTCAAGAACAGCAAGATTTACACAGGCAAACTATAAATCTTGCTCACTTTTTCATACATGCTTACCCCGTACAGGACATCTGATTCTGTTATCAGCGCGTCGTTGTGGGTTATTATGATATACTGACCTGACTGCAGGAATTTTTTGATTGACGCAGCCAGCCTTTCAGAATTTCTCTTGTCAAGGGCTGCGTCTATCTCGTCAAGAATATAGAATGAATATGGCTTGTATTCCTGTATTGCAAATATGAGGGATACTGCAACGAGCGCCTGCTCGCCTCCTGACAGGGATGCGGCATTAAAGTATTTGCCCTTTCCCTCCTTTATGATTATATAAATGCCTCCTGCAAAAGGATCATCCTTGTTTTCAACATCCAGCGAGGCAGTTCCCTTGTCGCTTAGCTGCGTAAAATTCCTCTCAAACAGCGCATTCAGCTCATTAAGAGTCCTGTTGAATGTCTTTTTCTTTTTGTTGTCTATCTCTTTTATTATATTCATTATCTCATCCTTTTCTTCACCAAGCTTCTGTGCCTTTTCAGCCACGACATCATACTCTTTTTTCACGCCATCATAAACCTCTATCGCCCTCATATTGACAGAGCCTATCCTCACAATGACATTCTGCACATTAACAAGCTTTTCTGCCAGTTTTTCCTTGCTTGCATGAATAATCTTTTCCTCTGAAACCTGTAGCTGCAGGAACTCCCCATTCATGGATTTATGCTCTGAATCTAGCTGAGCTTTCATAATCCTTAAATTATTGATTGCATCCTCCTCCTGCCTTAATTCATGCTGTTTGTTGATAATGTGATTTTCCCTCTCTCTTATTCTGTCCTGGAGCGTGTTCCTTTCAGCAAGATGTTTCTTGAACTGCTCTGTGAGCTTTTTCTCCTTTTCTTCAAGCGTGTCCAGCAGCTCTTGATTTTCCTCTGTTTCATGCTCAATCTCAGAAATCTGCTCCTTGGTATCCTGCTCATCCTGCAGGCTTCTTTTGACAATAAACCTTGCCCTTTCAAGCTCCCTTTCCTTGAACAGGATGGTATTGTCTACATTCTCTTCTGTCCTTGAGCTTATTTCTTCTATTTCCAGGCGCAGGTTTTTGTGCCTCTCCTCAATGTCATTCTGCTGTTCAGCCAGCCTTTCAAGATTGCTTCTTTCAGTTTCAAGCTTTTCTATCTCTTTTTTTAATGTTTCTGAGCTGTCTTCAAGAGCCTTTATCTGCTCCGACTTATCCTTTATGCTTGATATTCTCATCCTGTCGCCCTCTCTTCTGGAGATTTCGTTTTTGAGCGACTGGGCTGCATCTGCTAAGCCGCTCTTTTTTCTGTTTATTTCGCCCAATTCCTGTGAAAACCTTTTGATTTGTCTTGAACTCTCAGCCGCCTTTTCGTCAGCTTCTCTTTTTACCTGCCCAACATGCTCTTCAGTTATCTTGCTTTTGCACAGGGGGCAGATATCAAATTTTGAAACATTCAGCTTTATCTCCTCAAGATTTTTTATTTCAGACTCGTGCGCAGATATTCCTTTTTCAGCTGCAATCTCGCTTTTGGACAGGTTCTCCAATTCCTTACTGAGAGATAATATCTTTTCTTTCAGAATCCTGATGCTGTCCTCATTGATTTCTGCCCTTTTGTCAAACAATTCTTTTGATATATCCTCTGCCTGCTTCATGCAAAAATCAGATTCTGCCCGTATTCTTCTGAGCTGCTCTTTTTTGTCAGTTATCCTGCCTTTTAGGGAATTAATCTCGCTTTTCAGGGTGTAGAACTTTTTTCTTATGTCATCTATCTTTTCAAATTCCTCTTTCTTTTTTCTTATTCCTTCATGCTTCTTTGCAATTGCAGGGCTTTTCTTTCTCAGTTCCTTCAGTTCCTGCTCATATGAATCAATCTGTTTTTTAAGCTCCTCTCTCCTTTTCAGCAGGCTGTTCAGGTTATTCTCAAGGTTCTCCTTTTTTATGCTCAATCCGCCAACCTCAACCCTGAGGTTGGATATGTCCTCATGAAGTTTGTCAGAGCCAATTCCTGAAGAATCCTGTATCTGCTTGTTTATAGCGATTATTTTCTCATTTATTTCATTTATCTCTTTTTGCACGCTTTCTGCCTCTTCCTTGGTTTTTGCCGCCTTTTTGCTTTCAGAGCTTATTTTATCATTTGTCTCTTTTATTGACTTCTCCTTTTCGCCCCTGTCCTTGAAGATAATGCTCGCCTTGCACCTCTTTGCCAGCTCCCCCATGCTCTTGAATTTAAGGGCATCTTTTCTGTCCTGCTCAAGCCCGTTTAAGTACTCGCCTCTCTGGCGAAGCACCATGCCAATCTCTTTAAGCTTCTCATCTGTTGCCTCAAGCTCATGAAGGGATTTTTCCTTTCTCCTTTCGTATATTGATATGCCTGCAACCTCTTCTATGATTTTCCTTCTTTCCTCCGGGTGCATTTTTACAAAGCTGTCTATCTCTCCCTGAAGAATTATGTTAAAGCCATAAGGGTCAATCTCTGCCTGCGCAAGCAGCTCAAGAACCTCCTGCCTTGTTCTTGTTTCATCGTTTATCTTGTAAATGCTCTGCCCATTCTGCCTGACTATCCTTTTTATTGAAACATCCTCCTTGTCAATATTGAACTTTTTGCTTGAATTGTTAAAAACAACCTCAACACTCGCCTCGTGCGCAGGCTTTATTAGAGGAGTGCCGCGGAATATAAGGTCTGTTGACAGCGAAGCCCTCATGCTTTTCATTCCAAGCCTTCCAAGAACAAAGCATAATGCATCTGAGACATTGGACTTGCCCGCGCCGTTCGGCCCCACTACGACATTCATGCCCCTGCTGAACTGAACCTCTGTCTCTTTTGCAAATGACTTAAAGCCCTTAACCACCAGTTTTTTTATGTAAGTCATAAAAACCACACACAAAAGGCATATTTAAAAATTTGCATGCAGGCTCTTTGGGCAAATTTCATAAAAAAAGAAAGGTTTAAATGTAAGTTTCACCAAATGCAAGCATAAAAAGATGGGCAGGAAACTAATTATTGCAGTTATTGTGATTTTGATGATTGTTGTGGGCATTGGAATCTTCCTGCTTCTGCAAAACTTAGAACAAGATGGAAGTGGAGATACAGAAACAGGCTCTTTCATATTATCGGGCTTGGCAGCAAATAGAATCACAGTCACAGAAGCCATTCCTAAATATGAAACTGGAAAAGATGTGACAAATTATGATTCGGCTTTTAACAAGGAAATAATAAATGTGAAAAACGGGAAGGCAACTATCGAATTAGGGGGAAGCCCTGTTTTTATAGATCTTGATTCCAGTTATTCTAAGGCAAATCTTGCCAGCTATGGAGATTCTCCTTTTGGGTTTCATCCTGCTAATGCATTTATCAAAGGCTCTGCAGATAATGGATTTACAGATGCGTCCAATATAGGCATTAAATGGGCGCGCCAGGGCTTGTATGTTTTTTGGTTCATAGTGCAGCCAGACATTAATCTGCCAGATTATGATTTCACAAAATATGATGAGCAATGGGAAAACGTTCCAGAAGATATAAATATCCTTGCAAATATTGGTATTGCTCCGGCTGCACTTATGAGGGGGGGAAGCGAGCGGGCCGATTCTTCTGAAACAGAAAAGGCAAAAGAATATTTCAAAGATGGAACTTTTTTGCCAACCAATGAGGAAAAATATGTTGCATTTGTACATGCAGCTGTTGAGCGTTATGATGGAGATGGAATTGATGATATACCTGGATTGAAAAATCCTGTGAAATACTGGCAGGTTGGCAATGAACCTCCAGGGGGGTTGGCAAATTATGCTGAATTTTTGAAGCTTACTTATGACGCGATAAAAGAATCCTGCTCTGATTGCAAAGTGCTTATAGGCGGCGTTCCTGGCTTGCCTCCTGCTTCAACATATTTATCGCAATTTGACAGCTCGTATTTGTTAATCTTGGAAAAGGCAGCAGAACTGGGAAAATCCTTCGATATATTTGATTTTCATTGGTATGGAAATGCAGTTGGGGATTATAAAGGAGCTGAAGAAGTGTACAATCATATTAAACAAAAACTTAATGGGCTTGGAATTTTTCCTCAGGAATATTGGATAACTGAAATGGGCGCTTATAGCGGAGATCCTTCCGGAGATGCAAAAGATGTATCTACATACCAAACAGAAGCACAACAGGCAGCTGATTATTTAAAGAGATTTGTTTTTCCGCTTTCAATAGGTATCAAAAAGATATTCCCTGCTTTCGGCCTTGTTGAAGGCTTTCACCATAATGATGGGTATTTTGACCACACAGGCTTAATTTATGATGGAGGGGGCTCTGATGACCTTGGAGCAGGTGTTAAAAAACTAGGTTACTACACTTATAAGCTGATGACAGAAAAGCTGGAAGGCTCTGATTGGAATAATATTGAAACAATAAGTGACGGAACAGGTAATATTTATGTTTACAAATTCTACAGAAAAGATTTAGGAAAGCCAGTTTATGTCGCCTGGCTGGACTCTCCAGAAGAAAAAACTGGAAAATCAGAAGATATAAAAAATAAAACAAAATAAGAATAAAGGAGCAGTAAAATGAATAAACTAACCATTTCAATCATCATAATTCTGGTAGTAGCAGCAGGCATCGGCATTTATTTTATCTGGCAAAATTCCCAGCCGCCAGCAAGCAAGCCACTTAATTTTGCAGCTTATCTGCATCTTGAGGCAGAATCTAAATTCTCAAATCAGAAGGCATATAATCAAACTAATACACAATTAAAGGAAATCATTGACTTGTTTAGCAAATACGACGCCAAGATAACAATAGAATCCTCAATGCCTTATGCAGAGGCTGCAGGAAAGTGGGGCGAGGACATGCTGAATTATGCGCTTGATAAAGGCATGGGTGTTGGGGCGCACTGTGATTTTTCAACTACAAATACGCCAAACCCTACAGTCACTTCTGAAGATTTTGAAAACCTTAAAGAAAAAGTTGATGCAATTGTAGGAGCTTCAGATAATATTGGCTGTTCCGGAGGTTTTGGCGCAGAGAATTGGGTGCAGGCAGCGCATGACGGCGGTTTTTCCTATCTTGATGCGCCGGTAATGAATGTTTATCTTCGAATTCCTGAGGAAAACAGGCCTATCAACCCGGAAACAAGCAAGCCTTATACAGAC
>DATDUA010000070.1:0-7682 GCA_035290605.1 Candidatus Nanoarchaeia archaeon | reverse complement strand
GAAGTGAAGTACATATCAAGTCCATTCCTGACTTTTGCTATTTTAGAGATTCTGGCATCATTTCTTTTTGCAGCCTGCCTTTTGACAAAATCCACCACTTCTTCATCAATGTCCCTTAGCTGGAGGATTCCTTCGAAATAGTCATCGCGCATAATCAAAAGCTTTTTATTTAGAGTATATAAAATTTTAGTGATGAAGCCTAAGACAAAAGCATTTCTGAAGAAAGCGTGGCATTTTATATGGGAGGACGATAGCGTATTGAGCTGGCTGGTAAATATAGCCCTTGCATTTGTGCTTATCAAGTTTATTGTGTATCCAGGGCTTGGATTCATTTTGCAGACAACCCATCCCGTTGTTGCCGTAGTGTCAGAGAGCATGGAGCATGGCATGAACAGGAATCTTAATTCATATATGCTGTGCGACAAGAGCTTCAGCCAGAAAGAAAGGATAAATTATGATGGCTACTGGGAAGCCTGCGGAAAATGGTATGAGGATAATTTCAAGATAACTAAAGAGCAGTTCGGGGAGTTTTCATTCAAAAATGGGTTTAACAAAGGAGATATAATGGTCCTAAAAGGAGCAAAACCGGGCAACATTGAGGTAGGTGATGTGATTGTTTTCACCAGCAAGAAGCCGGATCCTATAATCCACAGAGTAGTGAACAAATGGGAGAAAAAAGGAGAGTATTACTATCATACAAAAGGGGACCATAACAGGGTATCTATCAAAGATACGCTGATTGACGAAACAAATATCCACCAAAGCCAGGTTATTGGGAAGGCAGTCTTTAAAGTGCCTTTCATGGGATACATAAAGATATGGTTCAATCAGATTATATGCTATAATCCTGTGAAGCAGGCATTGTCTAATTTCTTGGTTATGCCCTGTTAACATTTCAGATAAGTTTATATAAGATTTGCCAAAATCCTCTTTCGATAATCATGTTTTGCCCAAAATGCGGCTCTATATTAGTGCCGAAGAAAGACGACAAAAAAACAATTGTATGCTCGTGCGGCTATAGGTCTGCTTCTCCTGAAAAGCTCATTATAAAGGAGACTGTCATAAAGTCTGGCAAGGAGGTTGAGGTAGTGGACAAGGGCGAGCTTCAAACACTGCCAAAAACCAGCGTAGAATGCCCTAAATGCCATCACAATAAAGCTTACTTCTGGCTTGTCCAGACAAGGGCAGGAGACGAGCCTGAAACTAAATTCCTAAAATGCGAGAAATGCAGCCATACTTGGAGAGATTATGATTGATAAGGCTACTGGCCTCCGTTAGTAGGAGGTGTTGTTGGGATATCCGCACTAGTTTTATTCTCTTTAACATAATTCAGAAAATTAAATATTGTAGGTATTATACTGGGTTTATATGCAATATCATCAGCCTTAAATTTTTTATTGTCAAATGCGCTTTCAATAGTGGAGGGTGAATCTCCTGTTACCATGCAGATAGGTGCTGTAGGGCTCATGCCCTTAATTTCTTGAACAACCTCAACACCATCTTTATTTGGCATCCTAAAATCAGTTATAACAGCAGCATAAGGCACTCCTGCATTAAACATTTCAGTATATCTTTGTATGCCTTCTTCTCCATCTACAGCTAATGTTGGCGTTGCCCCTAACGCGTTTACTATATTCCCAACAATTTTCCTTATCTCAGGATTATCCTCTATAACAAGAACCTCTAAGGTTCCTGATTCTTGCTTTTCCATTTTAGATTAAACAAGGCAATAATCACGTATTTATAAACCTTTCTATTTTTACCATTATAAAGTAGTTATAACTCTACAACCCATAAATATATAAAAGTCAGTTTGAATATTAGAAATTTAAATACCAAAAAAGAGGCTGTGTCATGTTTAAAAACCTGTTGAAAAAGCAAAAAGAAGAGGAATTATTGCCTCCGCCGCCCCCATTTCCCCCGCTTGAGGAAGGGAAGGATGAGGATTTATGGGAGGGCATGGATAAAGAAAGTGAAGATGCAAAGTTAGCAGACAACCTAAGTGAAATTGATGAGTTAAAAGATTTTTCTGACGCCTTTAAGCCTGAAACGCATGAGGCTGAGCAGGAGATAATGGAAGCTGTTCAAAAGCTGAAGGAAAATCCTTCTTTTTGGAAAAGGCTGTTTTCAATGAGAAAAAACGTGCCAAAGCCTGAAAAGCAGGAAATAGAGATGAAGCCTGAAATTGACGGGGTGCAGGCTATAAACAATCTTATTAAGGAAGCCCGAGATGCGCTGCTTGCATCGAGGCTTGATAAAGCTAAGGAGAAGTACATGGAGGCAAACAACATATACCAGCAGCTGCCTACTGAAAGGCAGAAGGAAGCTTATGAAGACTTAAAATCGCTGTATGATGAGAGAAAGGGCGCAGAAGCCATGAAGATAGACTAGATTTATGATGTCTCTAACTTCCGTATGTATTAGGCACTTCTCGATAACTTAAATTCTAGTAAATTATATTCTCTATCACCAAAAAAATTAAATAGTAGTTAGCTACATTGTAGCTAAAATGCTAAAAGAGACAAACATTAAGCTGGTAGGGTATGAAATGTTGGAAAAAGAAGTTCACAAGAGCGGCAACAGCGGTCGGGTTTATGTTCCGATTGAGTGGATAGGAAAAAGAGTTAAGATTGTTCTAATTGAAAAATGATTTATCTGCAAAACTTTAAAGAAAAGTATAAGGATAGAACCAAAGATGAGTTAATCGAAGAGTTGTGGAAATCTTACAATGAGAAGGAAAAGCTTGAACGACAGCTTAAGAAATACAAAAACCCGCACACTCCTTCTTCAAAGCAGGGCTTTGATAAGCCACAGGCACAAGGGCTTCCTGTCGGAAGGAAGCCTGGCAAAGTTTACAATCATGAAAGAACCACAAGGCCGAAAGACACGCCAAATACCCCACCAATAATGGTAACTACTAATGTAAATCTTTCAAATGGAAATTATAATATCATAGAGACTGGATATTATATCGAGCGCATGATCACAGACATTAAGATTGAAAAAATCGTGACCAAGTACACGCTGATAGAGTATAAAGATTTAGACACTGAGGAGCTGTTTTTTGCAAAACACCCTGATATTCCAGAAAAAGGCATTTTCGGAAAAAATATTATTGCGCTTGCGAATTCACTGCATTTTGAGTATAGGGTAACATTAGCAGGGGTTGCAGATATTTTCACGAATGTTGCAGGTATACCCATGACCTCCCCTACCGTGCTTGAATTATGCAACAGGGCGGTAGACAAAGTTGAGCCAACATATCAGGGCATAAATCTAAAGTTAAAGGGGTCAAGTGTGGTAAATGCTGACGAAACAGGCTCAAACCAAAATGGAAAGCCTGAGTGGCTCTGGGGCTTTTTTACTCCATTCCTTGCCTTCTTTGTTTTTCATAAACAAAGGGGGGCGGCGATATTGTGCAAAATGTCCTAAAAAACTTCAAAGGAATCCTAGGCTGTGATGGCTGGGGCACTTACAAAGTTTTTTCAGAAAATCAGGGCATATTGCTCCAAAGATGCTGGGCGCATCTTATCAGGGAAGTGAAAAATATCTGCAAGGATGTAGAAGGTTTAAACGATGCCTGCATTTGGATATGCAACATGTTTGACGAGATACAAAGACTTAGGAGGATAAAGAGCAGGAAGATAAGGCAGAAAGGATATGATAAACTTGTTGCAGAGATGGACATGTGGTGTCAGATGTACTATGCTCATGATGGAATGAAAGAGCTTGTGAACAAAGTTAAGAATGGCAAGGAGTTTTGGTTTACATGCGTCTTACATCCTGAAGTTGAGCCCACAAATAACAGGGCAGAGAGAGGACTCAGAAAATTTGTGGTGATAGAGAAAATTATTGGCTGCCTAAGAAGCGAACAGGGCAAAAGAAATATGCAGGTTATGCTTAGTGTGTTCCAGACATGGAGATTGCAGGGATTGAATCCCTACAAAGAATTGCGGGCTGCCCTCTAGAGCCTAATACATACTAACTTCCAAAAAGTTAATATACATTTTAAAGTTCTTCTGAATGATGAAAAAAAGCCTCTTTATTGTTGTTGACGGCATTGACGGCTCAGGTAAAAGCGGGATTGTAAAGATGCTGCACAACCTGTTTTCAAGTAAGGACTGCAGAATCCTCGCAACAAGGGAGCCGACAAGCGGATTTTATGGAAGGAAAATAAGAGAAATGCTGAGAGACGACAAAGAGACAGACTCTAATAAAGAAAAAATCCTTGACCTGTTCATAAAAGACAGGGAAGAGCATCTTAAAAACACCGTTCTGCCTTTCCTTGATTCCTCAAATGATGAAATGCGCGTAGTATTGTGCGACAGGTATTATTATTCAACAATAGCATTCCAGCATGCGCAGGGATTTGGCATAAAAATGCTGGTTGAAAAAAACAAGAATTTCAGGGAGCCTGATATTGCATTCATTCTTGATGTTGATCCTGAAACAGCATTAAAAAGGATAAACAATGACCTCAGGAAATTTGAGAAATTTGAAAAGATTGAGTTTATGGGAAAAGTAAGGAGAAATTTTCTTGAACTGAAGAATTATTTAAGCGATAATATCAAGTTTATTGATGGAAATAAAAATATTGATGAAGTTTTCAATGAAATAAAGAATGAGATTGAAGAGTTGCTTTAGTGGGGACTTTGAAGTTTTGCCAAATCTGCGACATTGAAACTGCCATCTTTTATCTCAATCCTCATCTCAGGATAAACCTTCAAGCATGCCTCTTTAAGGTTTTCCAGAAAACTGAAAGAAGGCGGATTAATGTCCTTCATATTCCCATTAACCAGCTTCCCCAGATTTGGCTGGAACTGCTGCAGTATCCACCTGCATCTGGTTCCTTTAATCTCAGAAGCGACCCTTAAAATATGCTCCTTGTTGAACATAATGGAAGGGGTGATTGTAGTCCTTACATCAATATTTATCTTTTTATTTTCTTTTAATATGGAAATGCTTTCCTTAACTTCGTCCATTATATCTGAAGTTGGCTTGAAAAAAGTAGATGATTTTGTGGTTTTCTCAAAAATACCATCATCAAAAGGCGCCTTTAAATCCAAAGAAACGTAATTGAGCAGATTTAAATCTAGCATCAGCCTCAAAACATTAGGATTGCTGCCATTTGTCTGCAGCCCTGTCTTTAATCCGAGTGATCTTGAGAATCTCGCCAGCTCAATCAGGGCAGGCTTCTGCAAACATGGCTCCCCCCCTGTAAAATAAATGGCACTGCAGTGGTAAGATAGCTCCTTTATCTGTGATTTTACCTCTTTTAGATATTTAAGGAATTCCTGCTTTGTGTCAAGAATTTCAGCTGCAAAGCAATAAGGGCACCTGAAATCGCAGCCTGCAAAATAAACAATAATTGAATCCTTATTGTCCCAATCAACAGAAGATTTAGAGATGTCAGATATAAAAGCCTGCATTAATAATCACCAAAAGGAAGTTGCCTTGAGCCATTAATAAAACTTATTAAACGTGAAAATTCGCTTAAAGAGCGAATTTGTCAAAGTTCAATTAGTTTTCTTTTTAGGCTCTTCCTTTTTGTGCTCTGCTTCCTCAAAATCTTCCAAAGTCTTGTTCTTCTTTATTGTATTATAGCTTATGCTGTTGTTCATTTTACACCTTTAATGCAATCCTGTGCTTCCGAATCCTTTTTCTCCTCTTGGAGTCTCTTTTAATTCTTTCGTTTCAATAAATTCAGCTTCAGGAACCTGATGGAATATCATCTGGGCTATTTTTGTGCCTTTTGAGATTTTGAATTTCTCTTTCCCAAGATTCATCATGACAATTTTGACTTCGCCCCTGTATGTAGAGTCTATAACACCTGCCATGTTGTGGACAGCATGCTTTGACGCAAGCCCGCTTTTGTCGTATATCAGCCCAACATAGCCTTCAGGGATTTCAAATTTTAATCCTGTGGAGACTATCCTGCTTTCCATTGGCGCAATTTCGCAGTCTTCTGCAGAATAAAGGTCAACACCAGCATCTCCCTTATGAGCGTAATGGGGGGTTTTTACGCCAGCGATTTTTTGGATTGGGATTTTTAGCGCCATTTTGTGAGAAAAATGAATTTAATGCAGCCAGTTCCTATTTAAACTATTCTGCATTAAGAACTATATGTTAAGGTAACTACTTCCCTTCATCTTTTTTGAAAGAGAGTATTGAGGAAAGCTTGTGCTCCACTATCTTTCCATTTTCGGCATTTATTTTCATATTCAATGTGTTGAAGGCTGCGGTGACAAAAGTGAGATTCCACACATTGCCCAGATTTTCCAGATTCTGGAGTATTGCTATGATTTTAACAGGCATGTCATGGGGGTATTTCTTGTGCTGGAAGCTTTTTGCCGCGTCAACGATGTCATTAAGTCCTAGCTTCACATTCTTTTTGTCTATTGGCAGCACTTCCATGGATTCCTTCTTGAAAACCTCTTCTTCAGGATTCATTTCAACAGAATTGTCGCCAACAACAAAGGTGGTTATCTTGTCCGCAGTTTTGTCATAGTATCCAATTTGCCAGTTATTCTCTTCAGAATCCATCAACATCCTGAAAGCATAAGAGAAATAGCTGTCTGTTTTCGATTTTTTCCATCTGTTAAATTCCCTGTCTTTCTCTAGTTTGCCTAAAGCCTGCTCAAGTTCCATTTTTGTATATTCAATATTAAGATTTATATATCTTTGGAAATAACTGAAAGAATATGATTACTGCAGAAGTGCAACTAAAACTGAAGAAGCAGCAGTATGGGGTAGTGGGCAACCACACAAGAGTCAAAGTCTGCCACTGGACCAAAAGCGACATAAAGGGAGATGGTGGCTGCTACAAGTCAAAGTTCTACGGCATCAACAGCAGCCAGTGCCTTCAGATGACTCCTACTTTTTCATGCAACAATGCCTGCGTTTTCTGCTGGCGCGATTTAAGATATCATACTGAGCCTGCAATGGAAGGCGGCATTGATGACCCTGCTGAGATTGTAAAAGGCACTATAGAGATGCAGAGAACTCTTCTTTCGGGGTTTGGAGGCAACGAAAGCGCAGACAAGGAGAAATATAAGATGGCAAAGCAGCCAAGGCATGTTGCAATATCCTTGGATGGAGAGCCTACATTATACCCAAAGCTGAAGGAGCTTATAAGGGAATACAAGAAAAACGGATTTTCAACATTTCTCGTTTCAAATGGCCTAGTTCCGGAAAGGATAGAGCAGCTATATGATGAGCCCCCAACACAGATTTATATTTCTGTTGATGCTCCGAATGAGCAGCTTTTCAATGAAATAGACAGGCCAATCATAAAGGATGCCTGGCAGGGATTGTACAGGACATTAAGCCTGCTGCCGAAAATGAGGAAGAAAATGAGGACAGTATTAAGATTTACAATAATAAAAGGGATAAATGACATTTACCCTGAGCAGTGGGCAGAAATAATTAAATTGAGCAATCCAATGTTTATTGAAGTCAAATCCTATATGTGGGTTGGCATGTCAAGAGAAAGATTAAAACGGGGGAACATGATGACTCATAAGGAAATTAGGGAATTTTCATTGGAGATTGCAAAACATTCAGGCTACAAATTGATTGACGAGCAGGAAGTCTCAAGAGTGGTTCTTCTGATGAAAGAGGATTTTGATGGAAGGGTCATGGAGTTTGATTAATGGCAGAAAAGTATGTATTAGGCTCTAGAG
>DATDUA010000069.1:0-4300 GCA_035290605.1 Candidatus Nanoarchaeia archaeon | reverse complement strand
CAATCCCATCGTTCGCTGATGCTCACTTCAGAGCAAGCTCTGGGGTATTTGTGAATTTTTTTGCTTCGCAACCAGCAATTTCAGTCTTTCAAAATCTGACGCAGCAAGCTGCGGGGTATTGACCCAGATTTAGAAATAAATTAGGAGGAATTAGCTTTACTGTAACTGCGTTGGTTATTTCCTCATTATTTATTTTATACTTTATAATTTTGTTGATTGTTTTTATTTGGTGGGTAGCAGCTGGATCCCCGTTTGGCTTTTAGCTTTTATCTTTCCTCCCTTCTTAAAAAAAGATAGCTTAATAAAGAACAGATTTTTATTCTTGTAAACTAAGGAAGTTTAATCAGTCAAATTGGATAGGTACATGTTATATTCATACTGAAGTACAGAGAATTAAATAATGTCAGAAAAATAAACTGCTGACTAAAGTCAGCAGATAGTTGCAAGCAACTATCAAATTTTTCTGAGCATCCAGAAAACCCAACGAACAAACCACACCTTAAAAGGTGTGGTAAGCACAGGGTTTTCTTGATTCTCTGTCTGTACAATTGCAAACAACAAGATATAAACCCTGCAATTGTACATATATAACCGCGTATAAAAAAGAATAAAAAGAGGCAGCCTGTCCTATTTTGGTAAAAAGCAATGGAGAATAGGGAAACATGGAAAAAAAGATAAAAACAGAGGAGATGCTTATAGAGGCGAAGAATTTCTTTAATTTTTACAAAAAAGAGATTGGAAAATACATAAGAGGCGGCAAGAATGTTGTTTTCATAAGCTTCAGCGACCTTTCTTCATTCTCGCACGAGCTGGCTGAAAGCCTGCTATCGTCCCCTGAAGAGATTTTGCAGATTCTTGATTTGGCGCTTGATGAGCTTGGCATAGTAAACAACCCACGCGTCAGGCTTTTGGACCTGCCCGCAACGCATTTTATCAAGATAAGGGATCTCAGGTCCAAGCACCTTAATACATTTATAACAGTAGAAGGCATAGTGCGGCAGGCAAGCGAAGTCAGGCCGCAGGTGGCAAATGCAAGGTTTGAATGCCCTTCATGTGGCTCAGTAATCTCTGTTTTGCAGATTGAAAAAACATTCAGGGAGCCGACAAGATGCTCCTGCGGGAGAAAGGGCGGCTTCAAGCTTATAAGCAAGGACATGGTTGATGCCCAGAGGATAGTTGTTGAGGAGTCTCCTGAAGCGCTGGAAGGTGGAGAACAGCCAAGAAGGATTTCTGTATTCCTGAAAGACGATTTGGTTGACCCTAAAATGGAGGAAAGAACAACCCCTGGAAGCAGGGTCAGGCTGATGGGAGTTTTAAAAGAGGTTCCTGTGCCTTCGCATACAGGAGCAATACAAACAAGATTTGACCTCGCTATTGAGGTTAATAACATACTCCCACTGGAAGAAACATTTGAGAGCCTGGAAGTCAACGAGGAGGATGAAAGGCAGATTAAAGAGCTTTCAGAAGACCCGAAGATTTTTGAGAAGCTGTGGCAGAGCATTGCCCCAGGAGTTTGGGGATATGATGAGATTAAGCAGTCGCTTACCCTGCAGTTGTTTGGCGGAGTAAAAAAGAAGCGCTCTGACGGCACAGACACAAGAGGTGACATGCATATCATGCTTGTGGGTGACCCCGGCGTGGCAAAAAGTCATATCCTGAAGTTCATGTCAACTATTGCCCCTAAAGGAAGATATCTGGCAGGCAGGGGCGCATCTGGCGCAGGGCTTACAGCCACAGTTGTCAGGGACGAGTTTCTTCGGGGCTGGGCTCTTGAGGCAGGGGCAATGGTTCTAAGCAACAAGGGGATGATTAGCATTGATGAGATTGAAAAAATGGATGAGGCAGACAGGAGCGCAATGCATGAGGCGCTGGAACAACAGACTGTCACAATAAGCAAGGCAGGTGTTCAGGCAACACTCCGCGCCGAAACAACAGTTCTTGCAGCAGGAAACCCAAAGCTCGGAAGGTTTGACCCATTTCAGCCGATTGCCAGGCAGATAGACATACAACCGACACTGCTTAACAGGTTTGACCTTATATTTATAATAAGAGACCTTCCTGACAGGGCAAAGGACGAGGCAATAGCAACCCATGTCTTGATGGAGCACCAGAAGGCAGAACCAAGAAATGTTATTGAAAAGGAGCTTTTAAGAAAGTATATTGCATATTCAAAGCAGAGAATTCAGCCAAAATTGAGCGATGAGGCAGTTGATGAAATAAAAAGGTTCTATGTTGGATTAAGGAATGCGCCCGGCTCTTCTGAAGGAATACTAAGGCCAATCCCAATAACTGCAAGGCAGCTTGAGGCACTGATACGCCTGAGCGAGGCAAGCGCAAAGACAAAATTAAGCAAAAAAGTTGTAAAAGATGATGTTAAAAGGGCAATCAACCTTATGAAGTTTTACCTTATGCAGGTAGGCTATGATTCTGACACAAAAGCATTTGATATTGACAAGATTGTCACAGGCGTCTCAACATCCCAGAGAAGCAGGATTATTCTTGTAAGAGAGGCTCTCGCCAGGCTTGAATCAAGAATAGGCAAGCTTATTCCTGTGCAGGAGATAGAAAAAGAGATGGAAGGCAAGCTGAATAAAGAAGATATTGATGACGCCCTTGAAAAGCTCAGCTCATCCGGTGACATATTCATACCGAGAAAGGGCTGTGTGCAGAGGGTGTAAACAAATGAAAAAAATAGCTTTTATAGGCACGCACGGGGTTGGCAAAACTACCCTCGCCCATGAATTAGTTTCAAAACTAAAGAGAGGGGGCATAGATGCCGGCTTTCTCGGAGAGATTGCAAGAAAATGCCCGTTTCCTATAAATGAAGGAGCCTCGAAGAAATCACAGGTATGGATAATACTAAGCCAGATTATAAGGGAAATCGAAGAGGCTGGAAAATCAGATTTTTTGGTTTGTGACAGGAGTGTCCTGGATGGCTATTGCTACTACACAAGCAAGTTTGGGCTGTCAAAAACAATTGAGCCCCTGATAGCCGAGCACATGAAAACCTACCACCTTCTTGTAAAACTGCCGATAAGGCAAGGATTTTTAAAAGAGGACAAGGTGCGCTCATTAGATTGTGAGTTTCAAAAGAGAATAGATGACACTATGAACAATTTATTAAAAAGGCTAGATATCAATCATATAAATTTTGAGGATTGTAGCATAAGCAATGACAAAATAATCTCGGATGTTATTAAAAGAATAAGTTAGAAAAATGGTTAAAATTAACAGCAAGGGCATAGTTGAAAAAATCAGGAAAGACGCAATGGGATACTTTGAAGGCAGCTGCCCCTCTCATGACTGGACGCATGTTCAAAGAGTTTATGATTTATGCAGCTACATAGGAAAAAAAGAGGGGGCTGACATCTATGTTTTGCAGCTGGCGGCATTGCTTCATGATACTGGAAGAAAAAAAGAGTCGGCAGCTCCCGACAGGCTTGACCATGCGCAGATTAGCTCTGAAATCGCCATGAAAATTCTTAAAAGATACAGTGTAAATGGGGCAGTGGCAAAGCAGGTTCTGCACTGCATCCTGTCGCACAGGTTCAGAAAAGAACAAAAGCCGGAAACACTGGAGGCAAAAATATTATTTGATGCTGACAAGATTGACTGCATCGGGGCAATTGGCGTTGCAAGGGCATATGCATTTGTCGGAAAGCAAAACATGCGCCTTTACCCGGACAAAAAGAACAATAAAGAATTTTTAGGAACAGGCTATGAAAAAGAGCATAGCGCTGTCACCGAGTTTGCCTATAAGCTGAGCAAGGTAAAAGGCAGGCTTTTCACTAAAACCGCAAAACAAATAGCCTGCCAGAGGCATCGGTTCATGGAAAACTTTTTTAAAGAGCTAAATAAGGATATTAGTGTAAATAAATGAGTGTTAAATAAGTTAAAAAACAAAAATGGCAGAAGTTATGAAAAGGCAGACAGCATACAAGATAAGGATAGGCGATTTGGCAAAGGGCAAGGAGATTTTTGAAGACGGAAGAATGAGGTTTGTAGAGCTGGGAGACAGGCAGATATACAGGGTGAATATAATTGCAAATATAATTGAAAGGTTCTTGTCAGAGGGCGAGAGAAGATTCCTTTCATTTACAATAGATGATGCATCAGGGCAGGTTAGGATGAGGGTTTTTGGAGATGACATTGACAGGTTCACGGACATAACTCAGGGAAACACTGTAAGGGTCATAGGAACATTGAGGAATTTTAACAATGAAACATATATTTCTCCTGAAATAATAAAGATTGTTGACCCGCGCCATCTTTTAGTGAGAAAGCTTGAGCTTGATGCTGA
>DATDUA010000068.1:0-2275 GCA_035290605.1 Candidatus Nanoarchaeia archaeon | reverse complement strand
TGCTTTGATGATTTTTGGAACCGGGATTATTCTTGATGCGCTTTCAATCAGCTTTGCCTCTTTTTTTGTTCTTTTTTTTCTCAGGCTTTCATCAATCTCAGGGATTCTGTAGGATTTTTTGATTCTTCTCTTTACAATGTTGCTGCCTTTCTTAATAATAACAGCTTCTGCTGCCTGCGCGATGATGTTTTCTGGCATTTTAAAGAATTTCTTTCCAAGATTTTATTCTGTTTAACAATTCATGACAGATTTTAGAATATCCTTTCATAGTTTTGTTATTATTGGCCTCTTTGTCTATTTTTTCTGCTGTTTTTTCAAGTACCGATAAAACATCTTTCCAATAAATCTTTTCACTATTCAATTCTTGGACTCTTGGAATGAGAGCTACAACTCCTTTTAAATTATTTTTCATTAAGTTGGGAGAACTTTTTTCTGTTTTTATCTGTTCCTTCAAATTTTTATCTTTTTGAGTTTTTACTTCTATCCATAAACATGCATTATCTATTCTCAGTCCAATATCTGATTTACTGTTCCATTTACTTCCTATTAACCCTAACCTAGGATACTCTTCTACTTGCACTTCGTGCATATTTTTAATTAATTTCTCAAGAATATTAGACAATGAAGGATTTTTTTCATTTACCGTCAATAAGAATTCTTTTAGAAAATAGTCTCTTGGGAGAACATCTAATGCTCTTATTAGTTCCCAAGTTATTGCCTCTTCATTTCTCCAGCATATTCCCTTTTTCTTATAATGAAAATGATGGAGAAGTTTAATACCAAATGATTTTTCTTTGTCACTTAACTTTATCCATTCTTCTCTATCTTTTGATTTTTTTATAACTGCCTTATTATATCCTTATTTTTCTTCCGAATTTTTTGGCGAGCTCTTGAATCTGCTTCTGGCTGAAGCCTTGGCTTAAATCATCAGGCATGCCGCCTTTTCCAAACTCTTTAATCATCTTGTATTGCTTAATCAGGCTGCGGACATCGCTTGTCGTTATGCCCGCACCTTTTGCAATTCTCTGCATTCTGGATGTCTGCTTTTCAAGAATCTCCGGAGATTCTTTCTCGTGGATTGTCATGCTGTCTATGGCATATTTCCATTTTTTCATCTTTTCTTCCTGGGTGCCGAGCAGGTTTTCAGGTATTTTTTCTTTTGCTTTTCCCAAGCCCGGAATTAACTCCATGACTTTGTCAAGAGGGCCAAGATTTTGCATGCTTTTCAGCTGCTCATAAAAATCAACAAGCGTAAATGTGCCTTCCTTCAGCCTTTTCTCTGCATTTTTCTGAATCTCACTGCCTGTTGCAAGCTTTACTTTTTCGATAAGGCTCTGCAAGTCCCCCATTCCAAGAAGCCGGGATATAAATGTTTCAGGGTTAAATGGCTCAATGTCATTTATTTTCTCGCCCGTGCTTATAAACAGGACATTTGCCCCGGTTTCTGCGCATGCTGTCAGTGCTCCTCCTGCCTTGGCTGTTGAGTCCATCCTCGTGATTATGACACCAGATATTCCACATGCTTTCTTGAATTCTGCAGCCTGTTTTTTTGCAGCCTGCCCTATGTCTGCAGCTATTACAAGGATTACATAGTCCGGCTTTATCTCTTTGTTAAGTTTCTTTATTTCTCCAACAAGCTCGCTGTCCAAGTCGTGCCTTCCCGCCGTATCTATAACAAGAAGCTCAAAATCCTGCAGCTCTTTCCTGTATTTTTCCCATATCTTCAAGGCGTTTTTTTCCTGCTTGTCTATGAAGCATGACAGATTGGCTCTTTCTGCCAGCTGCTCAAGCTGTTCAGGGGCAGCCGGGCGGTGAACATCCAGTCCGAGCAATGCAGATTTGAAGCCCCTTTTAGTGTAATAATTGCCGAGTTTTGCCGCAGTTGTTGTCTTTCCAGAGCCATACAAGCCAATAAGCATGATTTTTGTTTGTTTTTTCTTTGCCAGATTAATCTCCTGCTTTTCCTTTCCGGCAATATTAAGCAGCTCATCATGAAGCAACTTTATCATATGCTCTCTTTTTTCAACACCCTTTATCTTTTCGTCAGCAGCTGCCTTTCTCAGTTTTTCGCTGAGCTGCATGACGAGCTGGACATTAACATCTGCCTCAAGAAGCGCCCTTTGCAGCTCTCTGACAACAGATTCAATTGTCTTTTTGTCTATGAATATGGCTCCTGCTATCTTATCAAATGTATTTCTTAGTGCAGATGCAAGCTTGTCAAGCATGCTAATATTAGCAAAAAAAGGTATAAAAAGGTTGTTGGCACATTGTTTTT
>DATDUA010000067.1:0-5700 GCA_035290605.1 Candidatus Nanoarchaeia archaeon | reverse complement strand
TCTGCTATAAACGCGATTGAAGGTTTGCTTGTCATATAGCTGATAACTGCTTTTTTTACTTGTGGGAATTTTTTGAAAGAATCTTTATAAATTATAGATATTTGTTTTTTTGTTGTAAGGATTGTTTTTATCTTAGTGACTATTAATTTTTTATCTTCAATTCTTTTAATAACCTCTCCAACAAGGTGTTTTTGAATTCCATCAGGTTTTATCATTACAAAGGTTTGTTCCATAATAATTAATAAGTTATTTTTATTTAAAAAAGTTACTATGCTTCAAGCTGGAAAGTTTTTTTCAAATCGCAAACCTTAAATATGCCTAAAACATGCTATTTTCAAGATGGTGAAAGCTAAAGCTAAGGCAAAAAAGGCAAAGCCTGTTAGGGCAAAAAAGACTAAAAAGGCAGAAGCGAAAAAGCCTGCAAAGGCTAAGAAAGAAGCAAAAAAAGCAGAAAAGAGCGAGGGAAAAGAGATAGGAAAGGTAACTCACTTCTTTGACCAGATTAGTGTTGCAGTAGTGGAATTGAAAGGCGCATTAAACAAGGGCGACAAGATAAAGATAAAGGGAGCAACAACTGATTTTGAGCAAAAGGTAGAAAGCATGCAGATTGAGCATGATAAGGTAGACAAGGCAAAGAAAGGGGATGCTATTGGCTTGAAGGTTGCTGACAGGGTAAGGCCTAATGATACTGTGTATATTGTGTAAGCGGAAAAATTTATCAAAAAAACAATGTGCCACCACATGTCAAGAACCCTGCGCTAAAACATATAGCGTGCTCGGGTTCTTGAGCACATTCAAAAATGCATTTTTTCTCTGCGAGTTAAAACAAGCAGAGTTCATAAAGAGCATTTTTGATGTCTCAAAAATCTATGATTTTTGATGACTGTCAAAGTTCAAAGAACTTTGAAGCCTTAAAAGGTGTGGTTTGCAAGGGCACTTGTTTTTAGGACTTCAAAATCTGAAAGATTTTGACAGCTATCAGAAACTTATAGTTTCTGAAGTGCTCAGAAATGCTGTGAAGCATTTCTGACATAAACAGGCTGCTTATGAAATAAAAAGTTAGAAGAAACATGAACAATAAAATTTTATCTTTGTGTTTGGCTGTATTGGTAATAGCCATAGTCTTAGTTCCTTTTGCCAGCGCATTCTCATGGCAGGATTTTATGAAAATGCTGAATATAGGCGGCAGGGCAACAGCAGGCATTAATAAGACATGCACAGACAGCGACAATGGGCAGGACTTTAATGCAAAGGGCATTGTTGAAAGATGTTCTGGAAAGTCATGCAATAAATACGCAGACAAATGCTCAGGAACATCTGGAAATGTCATTGAGAGATATTGCAACAAAACAAATGTTGCCACGCAGGTTTACAAATGCGCAAATGGGTGTTATGATGGCGCATGCATAATCATTCCAGAACCCTCCAATGAAACAGACCTAACCCAGCCGCAAGCCTCTAATCCGATAAGAGTAATAATAAGCTACACGAGCCAGCTCTGGCCAGCATCATCATGGAGCCAGAGCATGCTTTCATCATTTTATGCAGACAGAGTGAATGACGGAATAAACAGTCTTGGAGCATTTCACACAGACACCTCTCCTTTCGGCTCTTACCTAGCATTGGACACCGGAGCTGGAAACGAGAAAGAATTCGCAAGGGTGGACATAACATTCTATTTTGAGCCAGTTTATGCAGTATGGGATGTGCAGTATTCTGATGACAATGCAAACTGGTCGCCAGCTAAAACAGACATAGGCAGCTACCCTGTAAAATACGGGGGAACATATACTTACACATGGGAAATCAAAGGAAAGCACAGGTACTGGAGATTATTCAGGACAAGCGATGCAAAGGCAGGCGGCTATCATTCTGAAATCCAGTTTTATGAGGCGGTGATAAAGCAGCAGCCATCAAACACAACAAAATACTCACTGAACTGCACAAAGCTTTACTATGGCGACTGGCATGTATCAAAAGAATGCGACCCGGGCTTCTGCAGAAAGGACGCATTTGCAGGATGTGACTATTCCTCAAAATCTAAAAAATACAGGGAAGTCTGCCAGAAAACATACACAACACAATGCCTTGATGCCCCAAAATGCCCAAGTGGGTATAAAGATGCAGGAAAAGCCGGCTGTTAAATCTCTCCTTAATAACAAGTTCTACAAAAATATTTAAAAAGCTGTTAAGCATAAACTGCTCAAGAAAATGTAATGTACTAATAATGCCCGATAACTTAAACAACTTTGACAGCAAAACGCACAGAGAGGTTATAGAAGACATCTGTGAATGCAGAGAAAGGTATTGCACTCTGAAAGAAATTCTAATGCAGACTGGGCTTGGCAGCAGCCAGCTGGAGCAGATAAAATGCATTGAAAAATTCAAATACGATGAAAGCGCAAAAGAAAATATGGATATTGGATGGGATCTTGCTGCAAAAAGATGGGTAGATGAAGGGTATGCCCAGATATTTGATGAGGTTTATATGGAAGGAATGAAATGCAATGAGATTTATAGATTAGTAAGGGAAGCTATGGGCAATAAGATTGTGTCAATTACTCCAAAATCGCCTTAATCCTTCTGACTCCTGCGGCAACAGACTCTTCTTTTGTGATTTTAAATCTTCCAAGCTCACGCGTATTCTTCACATGCGGGCCTGCACAAATCTCCTTTGAAAAGTCTCCAATAGAATAAACAGAAACCTTTTCCCCATATTTTTTGTCAAAAACGCCTGTTGCGCCCTTTTTCTTTGCGTTTTCAGGGGACATCTCTTCTCTTATAACCTCGCATGAGCTTTGTATCTGCGCATTGACAAGGCTTTCTGCGTCTTTAATCTCATTATCAGTTAATTTTCTCGGAAATGAGAAATCAAGCCTTAGTCTTTCTGCTGTGATGTTTGAGCCTTTCTGCATTATATTTTTGTCTTTCAGGACAATTTTTAAAGCAGCAAGCAGGAGATGCGCTGCAGTATGCAGCCTTGTTGTCTGCTCTGTTGTGTCTGCCAAGCCGCTCTTGAACCTGCCCTCTGTTGCTGTCCTGCTTAATTGCTGGTGCTTTTCCAATTCATTGCTGTATTCTTTAAGGTCTATTTCCAGCCCTTTTTCCTTTATCAATTCAATTGTCATCTCAATAGGAAAGCCATAGGACTGGTAGAGCAGAAAGGCATCCTTTCCAGATATTTTTTCTTTCTGCGCAGAAATTTTTTCAAAATACTTTAATCCGGAAGCAATAGTCTGCTTGAAGCGGGACTCTTCTTTTTCCAATTCTTCAAGGATTTGCTTTTTATTTTTTTGCAGCTGCTCATAGTCAGAATAAACTGCAAAAACAGCACGCGCAATATCTTTTGCAAAGTTATCTTTTATTCCAAGAAGATTTCCGTATCTCACAGCCATTCTAATCAGTCTCCTCAGGACATAGCCGTGCTCCTTGTTTGAAGGCAGAATGCCCTCGGCAAGAATGAAAACAGCTGCTTTAAGGTGGTCTGCAATTATTCTTATTTCCCTTGTTTCCTCCTTGTTTTTTCCATAGGCTTTTCCAGACAGCTTTTCTGCCTTTTTTACTATCTGCAGGAAGCATTCTGTGAGATAATCATCTTTAATGCTGTTCAGGACAACAAGGATTCTTTCAACACCCATGCCTGTGTCAACATTCTTCTGCTTTAATGGCTCAAAACTGCCGGATTTTGTTTTGTTATACTGCATGAAAACATTATTCCAGATTTCAAGCCATTTTTCATCCTTTGGGTTGAATTTTTCAGGGGCTCTTTCATTTCCTGTCCAGTAAAACATCTCCGTATCAGGGCCGCATGGGCCTGTTGAGCCAGCAGGACCCCACCAATTGTTTTCCTTTGGCAGGAAGGTGATTCTTTCTTTTGGCACCCCGAGGGAGAGCCAGATTTTTGCAGATTCCTCATCCTTTGGAGCATCTTTATCTCCTGCAAAGCATGAGACAGCAAGCTTTTCCTTCTGCAGCTTTAATATTTTTGTCAGGAATTCAAAGCTGTATTCTATTGCCTCTTTTTTCCAGTAATCCCCAAGGCTCCAGTTTCCAAGCATCTCGAAAAGTGTATGATGGTATGTGTCTCCAACCTCGTCTATATCCTGCGTTCTGATGCATTTCTGGACAGAGCAGAGCCTTTTTCCCTGCGGGTGCGGCTGGCTTAAAAGATAAGGCACAAGCGGATGCATGCCCGCTGTTGTGAAAAGTACGGTGGAGTCATTCTCAGGAATCAGCGAGGCATTCTGAATTATCTTATGCCCCTTTCCCTCAAAGAATTTCAAATACGCTTCTATCAGCTCTTTTCTTGCCTTGATTGCCATAAGGATTATAACGGGCTTTTATTTAAAAAGCTATATGCTGGTGAATTTTTCTTAGTCTCATGTAGCATTTTCTCCCCAAATCTTTTGATGCCAAAAGATTTAAATCTCTTGTTATTTTTGAATTTGCATGGAAAAAGATGCTGTTTCTGAAAAAGAGGGGGAAGAGAAGATAATAAATGCTGATGCTAATGGCAGCAATATGGAAAAGGAGGCTGAAAATAACAATTATAATGACAGCAATTTATTAAAAGAAAATGGTGAAAACAAAAAAATAAACAGTGCAAATGAGAGAGCTTACGAAAAAGAAAATAATCCAAATAATAAGAAGCCTGAAGAAAAAAAGACGCTCTTTGACGTTATGAAGTTTATCTCTCCAGGAACATCCCTAAGAAATGCAATAAACAACATTGTCAGGGCAGACTGCGGCGCACTGGTTGTTGTTGATTCGCCAGGCATGGACGGGCTTTTTCAGGGCGGCTTCAGGGTAAACTGCAGGTTCACAGAGCAGAGGCTCAGCGAGCTTGGCAAGATGGACGGCGCAATTATCCTGTCAGATGACTTAAAAAAGATACTTTATGCAAACACATTGCTTACGCCAAGCACTGAAATACTGTCAAATGAAACAGGAACAAGGCACAAGGCAGCAGAAAGGATAGCAAAACAGGCAGAGACATTTGTTATTGCAATATCTGAAAGAAGAAAGCAGACAACAATCTATTACAAAGACAAAAAATATGTCCTGAAAGATTCTGATGAAATTCTAAGAAGGGCTACCGAAACCCTGCAGATACTTGAGAAGGAAAAGGACATCTTTGACAATTTAATGAACAATTTCAACATACTTGAAATTACAAACCTTGTTTATGCAAGAGATGTCTGCGCCTTGTTGCAGAAGATAGAAATCATGCTGAGGATGGAAAAAATCCTCAAGCGCTACCTGCTTGAGATGGGTAATGAGGGGGCAATCCTCAAGATGAGGCTGAAAGAGCTTGTCAAGAACATTGATGTCAAGGAAAAGATGCTGCTTAAGGACTATGCCTCAGAGCAGAAAAGGCTGAGCACAATGCTGTCACACTTAAACTATGAGGGATTGCTTGACATAGACATGCTTTCAAGGCTGCTGTTTGAGCTCAACCCGGATGATACTATTTCGCCTAGGGGGCACAGGATATTAAGCAAGACGAGCCTTGCGAAAGGCGAAATCAAAAGCCTGATAAATTATTTCGGAAACCTTAACCTTATATTAAATGCAAGCATGCAAAAGCTTGGAGAGGCTTTGAAGGGCGAAAAGAGGGCAGATAGCCTGCAAAAGGAGCTTTCTTCCCTGAAAGAGCAGCTGCTCATGGGAAGGAAGATATAAAATGCTGTCTGAATCCCA
>DATDUA010000066.1:0-4304 GCA_035290605.1 Candidatus Nanoarchaeia archaeon | reverse complement strand
ATAGACCCTAAAAAGATGCAGCAGATGATGAAGCAGCTGGGCATGAAGCAGGAAGCAGTAGATGCAAAAAGGGTTGTTATAGAGCAGGATGGCAGAAATATAATTATTGACAATCCTTCTGTTTCAAAGATACAGATGCAGGGGCAGGAAACCTGGCAGATTACAGGAGAGGCAAGAGAGGAGGCGAACGAAGCAGAAACAACAGAAAATGACATCAGGACAGTCATGGAGAAAACAGGAAAAGGCAGAAAAGAGGCAGAGAATGCCTTAAAAAAGGCAGATGGCGATTTGGCGCAGGCGATTATTGAGCTGAGCGGGTAAAACTTCTTCTGCTGCAAACTGCAAACACAAGCTTTAAAACTTCTTTTTTATTCTCTTATGTGAATACATAAAAGAGAAAGATGGAAATAACTGGCAGAACAGCTGAAGAGCTTGATGAATCTTATGAGAATGAGAATTTAAGAAAGCTTGAAGCAGTTTTGTTTATAGCTGGAAGATTTCTCTCATTAAGGGAGATTGTCGGCTTGACAGGCATAAACCCAATCATACTAAGGATGCTTATTGAGAAGCTTGCTGAAAGGTATGCAAAAGGCGATGGCGCAATTGAGATTATAGAAAAGGATGATATGTGGAAGATGGATGTCAGGCAGGAGTATATTGGCTTGGTGAACCAGATTGCAACAGGAAACACAGAGTTCACAAAGGCAGAGCAGGAAACACTTGCAATTATTGCATACAAGCAGCCAGTCAAGCAAAGCGTAATAGTCAAAATTCGGGGAAACAAGGCATACGAGCATGTCAAGAAATTTGTTGGCATCGGGCTGCTTAGAGCGAAGAAGATAGGGCATACAAATGAATTATCTCTCAGCGATGAGTTCCATGACTATTTCAGTGTTGGAAAGTCCCAGGCGCAAGCCGAAGAATCAAAGGATAATGATGAAAAATCAGGAGATAAACCAGAAGAAAATAAAGAACCTTGATGAAAGATGAAAATTCTCCCAATAGTCTATCTGGCATACATGTTTGTATCATTGTACCTATTTTTCTTTTTTATAATTCTTTATGCAAAAAACAGAAAAGAGCTTTTTAGCTGCCCTAATGCAAAAAAGCAGTATTCTGTCTCTGTCATAACTCCCGCATACAATGAAGAGGACAGCATTGAAGGGACAATCAGGGCAGTTCTTTCCTCAAGCTATCCAGTAAAAGAGATGATAGTTGTAAATGATTTTAGCAAAGACAGGACAAGAGAGATAGTTGAGAAGCTTGCCGGGATATATCCCAAATTAAGGCTGATAAACAATGAGAAAAATCTTGGAAAGGCAGCAAGCCTGAACAAGGGCATAGAAGCGGCAAAGGGCGAGCTTATTGCTGTTGTAGATTCTGACTCCTATCCTGAAAAGGATGCTGTTGGAAAGATGGTTGGCTTTTTTGATGATGAGAAAACCGGGGCTGTAACATCCTCAATCCTTGTCAAGCATCAGAACATATTCATAGAAAAATTGCAGGCTATGGAATATGTGATTATAGCATGGACAAGAAAACTGCTTGAATATATAGACGGCGTATGGGCAACTCCGGGACCTCTGTCAATCTACAGGGCATCTGTTCTTAAGGAGATAAAAGGATTTGACACAGCTAATCTGACAGAGGATATAGAGATAACCTGGCGCATAATCAGCATAGGATATAGGGCAAGGATGTGCCTGCCTGCAAGGGTGTACAGCATTGCCCCGAAAAGCAGCAGGATATGGCTTAAGCAGAGAATCAGGTGGGACATTGGCGGGCTTCAGTGCATAAGCAAATACAAGAAGCTATTCCTCACAAAAGGCATGCTCGGGCTTTTTATCCTGCCTTTCTTTACAATCTCTATGTTTCTCGGCTTGCTCGGCCTGTCAATATTTGCTTATCTTTCTGTAAGAAACCTGCTTCAGACATTTCTGTTCACAAAATACTCCTTGGTTGCTGGCACGCACCTGCTTGCGCTTAATGAGCTGTATATTACGCCAACAATCCTGAATTTCTTTGGGGTGATATTTTTTGGCCTGGGCCTTTTCTTCACGATTTTTGCACTGAATGTGATGAAGGAGGGCAGATTTAAGGGCTTTAGAAACATTTTTAACCTTCTTTTCTATATTCTCATTTATCTTACAGCCTACCCGTCAATAATGGCATACTCCCTTTTAAAGATTGCAAAATACAAAATTCAGGGAAGAAAAATAGGCTGGGGCACAAAATAAAAATGGTGTTTCATTCGCAGAAAAATGTTTTTTGGCAGGCGTTTATACTTGCAGCCTTTGTGTTTGCATTGGGCATCTTATTCGGGTTTGTAATGGAGAATTCCCGCTCCGCAAGCATAGAAAAGCTGTATTTTCAGTCAGAGCTTGACCTGCTTGACATAAGAATTCAGAATGACATATACTCTATTGAGAACATAAAAATAGATTGCCTGGGTGCAGTGCAGGAGAATATAAAGTTTGCAGACAGGATTTATGAAGAGGCAAAACTGCTGGACAAATATGAGCAGGCAAACAAGATTACCGGAAATATTATATTGCAGCACAAGAAGTATGACTTGTTAAGGACATTATTCTGGATTAACTCAATAAAAATAAAAAACAGGTGCAATGCATCATACCATAATCTTGTTTATTTCTATGATTACAATGAGCCAAGCATAGAAATCAGGGCAAAGCAGGCAGTGTTCTCAAGAATTCTGTCAGAATTAAAAGAAGAATTTGGCAGTGAGGTAATGCTTATCCCTATTGCAGGGGACAATGATATCATCTCTGTTGAGTTGCTTATGAATTCCTATGAGATAGCAGAATCAGAATTGCCGGTTATCCTGATTGACGAGAAAACAAAAGTTCAGAAAATAGAAAGCAAAGAAGAAATAATCGGGCTGATAAAGAAATAAGAATTTTCTATCAAAAAGCGCTATAAGCTATGAAATTATCTATAGCAAATGATATCAAACTGGTGAAAAACTAATGTCATTTGCTATATATTTCTCAGAATAGAAAACAATATAAAGCATTAATTGATACCTAAACCATGGAAGAAAGAGAGGAAAGGGAATGCTTCAGGTGCGAGAGAACAGGAGATTCTGTCAGGCTTTTTGATGCTATTTCTGACAACAAGCCGGTTGTTATCTGCGGCATGTGCGCGCAGATTGAGAACATTCCAATCATAAAAAGACCAAGCACAGAGCAGCTGAAAAGTGCAGAAAGGCCCTACACAGTGCGCCAAAGGCTTTCTAAAATGGCCCATATAAATGTTGATGGTGGGCAGGGGCATGAAAAACCAAAGACGCTTGATGAATTTAATAAGGAAAGGCTAAGGGTAATAAGGGAAAGCATGCCTGTCAGCCCGTTGAACCTTACCGAGAATTTTCACTGGTATATCCAGAAGATGAGAAGGGCAAAAAACCTTACAAGAAAACAGCTTGCAGACTCATTAGCAGAGAGCGAAGCAGCAATAAAGCTTGTTGAGCAGGGAATTCTGCCGAGCGGCGCAGAAGATTTGCTGAAAAAGCTTGAGCAGTTTTTCAAGATAAAGCTGACAAAGTCTGATGACGGGTATGTTGATGAGAGCATTTCCCCATTGTTAAAGCAGGACAATTATTCCCTGAGGAAATCGCTTCAGCCAGCGCAGTCTGGCCCAGAAACGCAAAAATTACAGCCATCGCCATGGCTGGTCAAGAGAATGCAGGAAAAGCGGGCAGCAAGGCAGGCGGTTGCAGCAGAGGCTGGACAGGGTAGGCAGGAAAATCTTGTCATAGACAGGGCAACAATACCTTCCTTGAGGATAGGCAGCTTAAGGAAAATCAAGCCGGCAGAGGCAGAGCCACTAAGCGCCTCAAATATCATGCAGGATATAATTACAGAAGAGGAAAATACGCCTGAAGCAGAAAGAGAAAGCATTTTTGGCATGGATGATTATGACTGGAAGGACAAAACAGCAGGAGAAAGAAGAAAAATACTTGAGCAGAGAAGGAGAGATGAGCGAAAGAGGGAAGAGAAAGAAAAAGAGCTGAAAATTCAGCCCGAGCTGGACGACAGCCTTATGGGAAGCGACCTGGAATTTGAGGAAAAATAATTCTATATTTGGCATTAGGGCAAGCTTTATAAATCTGTTTTATTAAACAAATTGTTGTATTAAGTTAATACCCTCAAAATGAACATAAACATTATAAAATCAGAGAAAGAAGAGCTGCAGATTGAAATTGACAGCATCACAATAGCTGAGATTCTAAGGGAGTACCTAAACAAGGATGATGATGTAAAGCTCGCTGCCTGGAGGCGCGA
>DATDUA010000065.1:0-12403 GCA_035290605.1 Candidatus Nanoarchaeia archaeon | reverse complement strand
AACCTTCTGCTCAAATATGTCTTTCATTTTTATTTGCTTTTAGTATACATCTTGTGTATACACAAGAGATATACACTATTTAAATATTTCGGTTTGCATGGCTTTGCATAAAAAAGCAATCCTGCGCGCAAGCTTATTTTCTATAGATTTATAAATCTGAAAATTCTATTTCAAAAATGAAAGAGGAAAGAAAAGAGATTAAAATAAAAAACCTAAAAGATTTCTGGAACTGGCTGTGGAACTCAAACAGCATCTTGAGCTGGGTTGTTTTTGTTGTGCTTGCATTTGTGATTATCAGGGTTGTGTTTTTTGGATTGGTTTCCCTGGCGACGGGCTCGCCTATGCCTTTTGTTGTAATTGAAAGCTGCTCAATGAACCATCCTGGATTTTTTGGGGATTTTGAGGGCTGGTGGGAAGACTATGGCTCATGGTATGAGGAGAGGAACATAACCAAGGAGCAGTTTCAGGGATTAAAATACAGCAAGGGGATGAAGATGGGAGACATTATTATAGTGTCAAAAAGGGGAGGGGTAGAATTAGGGGATGTTATAATATTCCAGACAAACAAGGAGGCAGTATCAAAGCGCCCTATAATCCACCGGGCTATTTCCCTTGAGCCTCTTGCAACAAAAGGCGACTATAACTCAAAACAGCTGACAATAAGCAACAATATCTACAGAATAGACGAAACGAGCATAAGCGAAGAGCAAGTTGTGGGAAAGTCAGTGTTCAAGATTCCGCGGCTTGGCTGGGCAAAGCTGATTTTCGTAAAGATTTATGAGTTTGCAAGAGGCGTGCCTCAGACGCCGTGGTGCTGAAAATTTAAGAAAGATTTAAAAAGGTTGTTGGATAGGAGTAGCAATAAAACTTAAGACAGAAAAAAATGGAATTTTGCCCGAAGTGTGGAAGCGTTCTCATAGAAAAAAGAAAGAATTTTGGATGCGCCAAATGCAACTACTCTGCAAAAGGCAAGGTAAAGATTGAGGCGAGTGAAAAACAGGGGAAAAAGGCGAACATAGGAGTTATAAAGGAGAAGGACACGGATGTTTTTCCAGTTATCGCAACAATATGCCCAAAGTGCGGGAACAGGGAGGCATATTTTTGGACTGCTCAGACAAGAAGCGGGGATGAGGCAGAAACGCGCTTCTTTCGCTGCACGAAGTGCAATCATACCTGGAGAGAGTATAGGTAAAATTTGATTCTGGTGTTTTTCTTGTATACTTCAGCACAATCAAGATTATAAATTAAAATTTCCTGATTAAAATTATGGGAGACGGAGCTATAGAATCAAGGGAATATGTCCTAAAAGAGCTAGACAGGTGGTATGCTGGAAGGGTTAAAAAGCATTTAACCAGGGAGCATGCAGAGATTATAGCCGAAAAATTTAAGGAGGCTTTGGATAGCGCGGGCATTCCTGATGACATTAAAAAAAATATGAGAATAGACGCTCAGAAAGACGGCTTTTTTTATGACCATATCAACACATCTGCAGAATCATACTTTTCAAGGGCATATGCAATCATGGAGGCGTTTATGGAAAGCGAAGAATCTGGAGGAGGGATTAAATTAGAATATATTCCTAAAGGGGCAAAAGAAGAATATTTTGATTTAGCACTTAAAACAATAAAGCAGATAAAGATGTTTGTTGATGCTGTAAGAGGCGAGGCAGGTGAAAAGTTTCCTGATGAGATATCTGATGATGACATAAACAGGGCTTTTTTAAGAACATTCAAGGATTCTGAAGGATTTACTAAATTCTCCAATGGCGCTTTTGATTCTGCTTTATTGATATTAGAGTATGCTGTTATAAGCGGAAAAGAGAGCCGGGAGATGTTTAATTTTACAGAGAAATATTTTTCACTGATTAAGCCGATTATGCCACAATTAAGCAGGGCAGTCTTTGGAGATTTGGAAAAGATGCTATAGCTGGATGAATCTTGAAAACCCTGTTTATTCCAACATCTTTTTAAATTCACATTTCTTCATTTTTGCAAGGATCCGTAGCTCAGCCTGGTTAGAGCACCGCACTCTTAATGCGGGTGTCGAGGGTTCAAATCCCTTCGGGTCCATTTTTATAAATTTCTCCAGTTATGGACAATTTTATGGCTTGTAGCCCGTTGTTTTAAAATTGTACAGATAGATAATTTCATAAAAAATATGCCATAAGCTACAAAATTATCTATAGCTTTAAAAACACAATCTTCCACGCAAAAGCATGAAGATTGGGGTTAAGACTTATGGCGACGGGAAGTTCCTGGAGAATTTCAGGAAAAAGGCTGATTTTTTTGAGGTGATGGCGCTAGAGGGCAGGGATTATAGTTTCTTGAGGCAGTTTTCAGAGGTTCCGATTATAATCCATGCGCAGCATTATATCTTTGGCGACAATCCTGCTGACAAATCAAGAATTGAGAAAAATGCATCATCAATTAATTTTGCCAGGGGTGTGGCAGATTTGGCAGGCGCAAAAAGGATTATCCTGCATCCCGGAATAATCAGCAATGGCAGCTGCAGCGAAGAGCATTCAGCCTCTTTTATCAGGAGCCTGAAGGACAAAAGGATAATTATTGAGAATCAGCCCCATTTTAAGGAGTTCAGCTGCCTGTGCACAACACCGGAAAATACAGGGGAGTTTATCAGAAAAACAGGCACGGGGCTTTGCCTTGACATAAACCATGCAATTGAAACTGCCTTTATGAAAGGAATAGACTGCAATAAACTGATTAAAGAGTTCATAAAGCTCAAGCCGGTTCATTACCATTTAGGCGGGCAGAGGCTTGACAAAGGGGCTGACGGCAGAATACTCTCGCACCTGCCATTTCAGGATTCAATTCTGAATTTGAAAGAGATTTTGGGATTTCTGCCAGAAAATGCAGAGATAACGCTTGAAACAGAGCCTGACATAGAAAAGACAGAGGATGACTTATCGAGGGTGAGGATGCAGGCATTTTGAGCATAAAACCTGTCAGGCTCAATTTATGCACACCTGTCGATAGATTTAAAAACCTATTTTAAATGACTTTTAGTATTATAAAGTTGTTAAAGTAAATCGTGCCCCGGTGCTTAAACTATTTTTGAAAATGCATGTTCTACAGCCAAAACACTCTAAATTAAGCCAGAAAGATGCTGAAGAATTGTTGGAGAAATACAACCTGTCTATCTCTCAACTGCCAAGAATTGACAGTTCAGACCCGGTAATTCCAAAAGAGTGCAAGACAGGGGACATTGTTAAGATAGAGAGGAAAGACGGGGAAAAAACAGATGTTTACCTGAGGGTTGTTGTTTAGTTAAATATTCAAATGAGCAAAATGAACAAGGATAACAAAAGAAGATTGATTGTAAGCAGGTATCTTGAGCAACATTCGCTCGTTGAGTCAAATATTGTATCTTTTAATGATTTTGTTGAGCACAGGATGCAGGCAATTGTGGATGATATTTCAAAAGGGCTGAAAAATGATGAGGTTGAGATTACCCTCGGAAAAATAAGAAGGGGCAAGCCAGATATTCACGAGGCTGACGGCTCAACAAATCCTGTAACTCCGACAGAGGCAAGATTAAGAAACCTGACATATTCTGCGCCTATCTATCTCGAGATGACACTTAAGCAGGGCGGGCAGACAGAGTCGCATGAAGTTGAAATAGGCAGAATACCGATAATGGTAAAAAGCACTGCCTGCAATGTTCACGGGATGAATAAAGGCGAGCTGGAAAAAAACTTTATTGACCCTATGGATCCCGGTGGATATTTCATTGTAAATGGCAATGAAAGGGTAATGGTTATGATTGAGGATCTTGCTGCAAACCAGCCGTTTATTGAGAAGTCATCTGCAGGAGTTTTGATGTTAAGGCTTTTTTCAAAAAGAGGGGCTTACAGGATTCCGGTTTCTATAGCCGAATCCAAGGATGGGATAATTGAGGTTTCATTCAGCAGGTTCAAGAATATTCCTTCGGTTCTTATGCTGAAAGCCCTTGGCATGGAAAGAGAGGCAGACATTGCAAAGGCAATAGGAAAGGAAACAGACAGCACAATTGTCAATTTGTATGAGTTTGCAGATGTCCACACAGCAGAGGATTCTATGGCAAAGATAGCAGAGAAGACATCTCTTGAGGGCACAAAAAAAGAGGTTTTGGACAGGGTAAAGCAGAGGATTGACGCTTATTTCATGCCGCACATAGGCACAGAAAAACAGGACAGGATAGAGAAGGCTGTAACACTATGCAAGCTGATAAAGCAGCTGCTTATTGCAAAAGAGAACCCAAATATAAGGACAGACAAAGACCACTATTCAAACAAGAGAGTCAGGCTGTCAGGAGACCTGATGGCTGATTTATTCAGGGTGAATTTAAACATACTTATCAGGGACATTCAGTACACGCTGCAGAAGATTGCAAGGAGAAAGAAGTTCTACAGCATGAAAACAATTGCCAAATCCACTTTATTCTCTCATCGCATAGAATCTGCAATAGCAACAGGAAACTGGATTGGCGAGAAGACAGGAGTCACACAGAACATGGACAAGACAAACTCCCTTGCTGTTTTGTCGCAGCTGCAGAGGGTTGCGAGCACGCTTACTGGAGAGCAGGAAAATTTTGCTGCAAGAACACTTCACCCGACGCATTATGGCAGGTTCTGCCCTATAGAAACCCCCGAAGGAACAGAGATAGGGCTCAGAAAATACCTGTCGTTGCTTGCAAGAATCTCAACCCATGTTCCGCTTGATGAGCCTCTTTTTGTAAAGGGCATGGAAAAGGCAGGGTTGAATAAAGAATCAGGAAAAACAGATGTGTTTTTTAACGGAAGATTTATTGGGTATGTTAATGAAGCGACAGGTTTTATCAAGGCAATAAGGGACAAAAGAAGGAAAACAGAATTGCCGACAGAGCTAAGCGTGACATATGAAAAGCATCTTGACATGGTGAGCATATCAACAGACCCTGGCAGGGTGCTAAGGCCGCTTATAATCGCTGAGAATGGAATAAAGAGGCTGAAGGATGAGCATATTGTTATGCTTGAGCAGGGAAAGATTGACTGGAATGGGCTGTTAAAGGAAGGGGTGATAGAATATCTGGATGCAGCCGAGGAGGAGAATGCCCTGATTGCATTAAATGATAATGAAATAACACCAGAGCACACGCATCTTGAGATAGACACTATTGACTTTCTCGGGGCTGTGACATCCCTCGTGCCTTATGGAAATCATGACCAGTCATCAAGGCTTAACAGGGGGAGCAAGACACAAAAGCAGGCGCTTGGGCTTTATTCTGCAAATTTCCACTCAAGATTAGACACAGATGTCAGCATTCTGCACTATCCGCAGAAGCCGATTGTCAGGAGCTTTACATACGACAAAATTAATATTTATCCGGCAGGGCAGAATGTTGTTGTTGCTGTCATGACATATGAAGGATACAACATGGAAGATGCTGTTATCCTCAACAAGGGCAGTGTTGAAAGGGGTGTTGGAAGGAGCACATACTTCAAGCCTTACACATCAACCGAGCTGCATTATGCAGGAGGGCTTTCAGATGAGATATGTATTCCAAGCAAAGACACTGGGGGTTACAGGACAGAAGCAGCTTACAGGTTCCTTGAGGATGACGGCATTGCGTATCCTGAATCAGTAATGCAGGAAAGCGAGGTTGTTATCGGAAAGGTTTCTCCTCCAAAATTCCTGTCAGAAGCAAGGGAAATAACAATAAAGACAAAAAAGGAGAGCAGCAGCACAATAAAACAGGAAGAAAAGGGTGTTGTTGACGGTGTTTTTATCACAATTGACAGGGAGGGAAACAAGGTTGTGCATGTAAGAACAAGGGACTTGAGAATTCCTGAGTTGGGAGATAAGTTTTCAACAGCGCATGGGCAGAAGGGTGTTGTTGGCGCAATTGTGCCAGAGATGGATATTCCATTCACAGCAAGAGGCGTAAGGCCTGACTTGATTTTCAATCCGCACAGCATACCGGGAAGAATGACTGTTGGCTACCTGCTTGAGCTGATTTCGGGCAAGGTTGGCTGTGTTTCAGGAAAAATAGTTGACGGAACGTCATTTTCAGGCATGACAAGCGACGAGCTGGAGAAAACATTGCAGGAGCACGGATTCAGGTATGACGGCAAGGAGACAATGTATGATGGCGTGACAGGAAAGCAGCTGAAGGCGAAAATATTCATCGGGGACATGTATTACCTGAGGCTGAAATATATGGTTGCCAACAAGATGCATGTCAGGGCATCAGGAAAGGTTGCATTATTAACAAGGCAGCCTGTTGAAGGAAGGTCAAGAGGCGGGGCATTGAGGCTTGGCGAGATGGAGCAGCAGGCGCTTGCAGCGCATGGGGCATCCCTTCTTTTGAAAGAGAGATATGATTCAGACAAGGTTGTTGTGCACATATGCTCAAAATGCGGGGCAATGGGCATAAAGGACAATATAAGAAACAGGTTTATCTGCCCGCTGTGCAACTCAAATGAGGTTGAGCCGATTGAGATATCATACGCATTCAAGCTTCTGCTTGAAGAGCTTATGAGCCTGCACATACTCGCGCATTTTGACCTAAAAAATAAATATGAATGATAAAAAATGGCAGAAATCATAAGGAAACAGGTTAAGGCATTAAGCTTTTCATTGCTTAGCCCTGAACAGATTAAAAGAATCAGCGCAGCAAGGATTGTCACGCCTGAACTGTATGATGTTGACGGCTACCCTGTTGATGGCGGCTTGATGGACTTAAAGCTTGGAGCAATAGACCCTGGAGTCAGGTGCAGGACATGCGGCGGAAGGCTTAAAGAGTGCTTAGGGCACCCGGGAAGCATTGAGCTGGCAAGGCCTGTTGTTCACCTGAAATATATTCCGATTATGTACATGTTCCTCAGAAGTGTCTGCCAGACATGCAACAAGCTTTTGCTGAAGCAGGAGGATGCAAATAAATACAACCTGGCTGAAAGGATTAAAAAAGTAAAGGACGCGAAGAAATGCCCGCACTGCGGAGCAGCACAGGAAAAAGTCAAGCTTGAAAAGCCAACAACATTTTATTTCGGAAAGAAAAGAGTATTCCCGACAGAGGTAAGGGAGATATTGTCGAGGATAAGCGATGATGATATCAAGCTGCTTGGGGTTAACCCAAGAACATGCAGGCCAGAATGGGCTGTGATTACACTTTTGCTTGTTCCTTCTGTAACTGTCAGGCCTTCCATCACGCTTGAAACAGGCGAGAGAAGCGAGGATGACTTAACACATAAGCTAAGCGACATCATAAGGGCAAACCAGAGATTGTGGGAGAACCTTAATGCAGGCGCTCCAGAGGTTATAATAGAGGACTTGTGGGACTTGCTGCAGTATCATGTTACAACATTCTTTGACAATACAATAACAAGAATTCCACCTGCAAGGCACAGGAGCGGGCAGCCTCTGAAAACAATAACTGAGAGAATAAAAGGAAAGGAAGGAAGGATAAGGCACAATCTTGCAGGCAAGAGGGTTAACTTCAGCAGCAGAACAGTAATATCACCTGACCCATACCTTGATATCAATGAGATAGGCGTGCCTCTTGACATAGCCAGGGTCATAACTGTAAGCGAGTCTGTAACATCAGCCAATATTGAGATGATAAAAAAGCTCATTCAGAGCGAGGTCTATCCGGGGGCAAATTACATAATAAGGCCTGACGGGAAAAGAAAAAGGATAACACCTGACTTAAAAGAGGAGATAATGGAAGAGGTGCAGCCAGGATACAGGGTGGAAAGGCACCTGATGGAAGGAGACATTGTCCTGTTTAACAGGCATCCAAGCCTTCACAGGCTTAGCCTGATGGCTCACTATACAAAGGTTTTGCCTTACAGGACATTCAGAATGCATCCTTCAGTAACTGTCCCTTATAATGCAGATTTTGACGGTGATGAGATGAACATTCACTCGCCGCAGACAGAAGAGGCAAGGGCAGAGGCGCAAATACTTCTTGATGTGAAAAAAAATCTTATGTCGCCAAAAAACAACTCAAATATGATTGGCTGCATTTCAGATGCTGTCACAGGAAACTACCTGCTGACATCATTAGACAGCATTGGAAGAGACTCTGCTTCACAGATGCTGTATGAGTCTGGAATAGAGACTGCATTCAGCAAGAAAATTCTTAGCGGCAAGGAAGCCTTCTCAAAGGCGCTTCCGGACTTAACATTTTCTGTAAAGGCAAAATCCTGCCTTGGAAAGGACTGCAAATATTTTGACAGCTGCAAGAAAGAGTCATGCCCTTACAATGCTTATCTGAGCATAAAGGAAGGCGAGCTTATAAGCGGAATGATTGATGTCAATTCCTTCGGGGTTGAAAATGGGGTTCTTATAAAGCTTATTGACAAGAAACTTGGCAGAGACATCGCAATTGATTCAATAAGAAAGGTTTTCAACTTAGGGACAAAATTCCTGTCAAAAAGGGGGCTGACTGTTTCGCTTGAGGACTTGAAGGTGAATGAGAATGTAACAAAGGAAAGCACAGGGGTAATAAAAGAGGCTGAAGAGAAGACAAAAGAGATAATAGACGCTTATTACAACAATACACTTGATGTTATTCCGGGCAAGACAAAAGAGGACTCAAGAGAGATAAAAATCCTTCAAATCCTGAACAATGTAAGAACAAAGATTGGAAAGATTGTAAAGAATGAGTTTCCTCAGGAAAACCCTGTAAACAATATGATTATGTCTGGGGCAGGGGGCAACATCCTCAACATAACGCAGATGGCTTGCTGTGTAGGGCAGCAGGCATTGTGGGCAAAGAGAATCAGCCTTGGCTATTCCAACAGGACACTTCCATTTTTCAGGGAGCATGACCTGTCTCCGCAGGCAAGGGGATTCATATACTCATCATTCATAAAAGGGCTTAATCCAAAGGAGTTTTTCTTTGGCGCAATCACAGGAAGAGATGCCCTTATGGATACTGCATTAAGAACCCCGAAGTCAGGATACCTTTACAGAAGGCTGGCAAATGCACTGCAGGACTTAAAGGTTGAGTATGACGGCACAGTAAGGGATGCCTCTGAAAACATAGTGCAGTTTGTTTATGGAAATGATGGAATTGATGTTTCTGAACTTCACAGGGATGGGAAGGTTTCTCCTGGCGAGGCAATAGGGATTATTACTGCGCAGAGTTTTGGCGAGCCGTCAACTCAGATGGCGCTGAATGTGTTCCACTTTGCAGGAGTCCAGGAAATGCAGATTACGCTGGGCCTGCCGCGTTTGATAGAGATATTTGATGCAAGAAGAAAGCCCTCAACACCGCTGATGGAAATCTACCTTGACAAAGAGCATAACAATGAGAAGGATGCCACAACCATAGCAGAAAAAATCAAGGAAGTCAAGCTGAAAGAGATTATTTCCGAGATAAAGATAGATTTTGCCGGAAGGAAGATTGAGGTAGAGCTTGACAAGGAGGCAGTAAGAAACATACACATATCTGCTGATACACTTGCTGAAAGGCTGAAAGAAAAAGGGTTTAGCGTAAAATTAAAGGATAACAGGATTTCTGTAAGCGTGCCGGATATTTCATTCAAGGAGATATACAAGCTCAAGGAGAAGATGAAAGAAACAAACATATCTGGGATAAAGAGCATTGAGCAGGTGCTGGTTGTAAAGAGGGAGAATAATTATGTTGTGCTTACTGCCGGAACAAATTTAAAGGAAATACTGGAATTTAAAGGCGTCAGCAGGGAAAAAACAACAACAAATGACATACACGAGGTTAATGATGTCCTTGGAATAGAGGCGGCAAGGCAGGCAATAATGAATGAGGTGAAGAAGGTTATAGAGCAGCAGGGGCTTGACATAGATGAGAGGCATATCAAGCTTGTTGCAGACGCAATGTGCACATCAGGCAGCGTGAAGGGAATCACAAGGATGGGGATTATATCGGACAAGTCAAGCATTCTTGCAAGGGCGAGCTTTGAAACGCCTGTAAAGCATTTTGTAAACGCAACAGTCAAGGCAAATGTGGACGAGCTGGCAAGCGTTGTTGAAAATATAATACTTAACCAGCCGATTCCTGTCGGCACTGGGCTGCCGGGATTGCTTGTGCAGATAACAGGAAGCCTGGCGAAGAAGGAGACAAAAGAAGCAGCGAAAGAGGGAAAAGAGAAGAAATAAAAACGAAAAATAACAAAGGGCATATTTTTCATCACAAAACCCTGATGGTTTTATACCCCACACTAAAGCTTCAGAAATCTTTTATGGATTTCTGATAGTCATCAAAAATCTCTGATTTTTGAGATGTGGGGTTTATTCGTTGGGTTTTGAGATTCCCAAAAAATCTACAAATAAAAAGACTACAACATAAATGTTGTAGATTTTTTAAGGATTTATAAAATGGTTGAAGAAATTAAGCAGTTAAAGGAAGCAGTGAAGGAAAAGAAACTTGTATTTGGAATCCGCGAGTGCCTGAAGAATTCCGGCAATATTGCGAGGGTTTACATCGCGGCTGATGCGAGGCAGGAAACTGACGGGATAGTTAAGAATTCTGGGGCAGAGTGCATAAGGCTTGAAGTTGGCAGGGAGGATATTTCAAAAATACTGGAAATCAGCTTTCAGTGCGAAGTCTTTTCTGTTTTGAATGCCCAAAAAAGCAGCATAAAAATGCAAAAGATTTCAGAACCGAGAGCAAAAGGTATAAAAAAGGTGAAGAACTAGCCAAATTGCCATAAAGCGCAGAAAAACAAAAATGGATAAGATAATAGACATGCAGTTTATGAGGTACTTAAACCTGTTTGAGAGAATCAGCAGGGTAAGGACAAAGCACTGCGGGATTTACAATTCAACAATAATATTCTTTGTTGATGCGAGTGAGGCGGCAAGGGCGATTGGCGAAAAAGGCAGGAATATCAGAAGAATCGGGGAGATTTTAAACAGGAAGGTTAAGGTAGTTGCATTGCCGAGAGACGCTATGGAAATATCAAGGTTTATTGAGATGGTAGTTTATCCTGTAAAATTCAGGGGCATTGAGGTAAACAGCGAGGAGATTGTAATAAATGCCGGCAGAATGAGCAAAGCGGCGCTGATAGGAAGGAACAGGGCAAGGCAGGAAGAGCTTGAAAAGATAACCAAAGAGCATTTGAACAAGGGTGTGAGGATTGTTTAGCAAGGGGAGATAGCTTTAAAAATACTTTTTTATCAGTATATACTACTAAACTATTATGCATAATACAAGATGGGCTTAATGAATGTAAGAAAGTTAAGGAAAAATGAGAGAAAGTTCAGGTGGAAGAACCACAAGTATAAAGTCAAGAAGCTTAGGCTGTTTGAAAAGTCTGACCCATTGGAAGGCAAGAGTCAGGCGAAAGGCATTGTCCTGAGCAAGGTGCAGAAAGAGGCAAAGCAGCCAAACTCTGCCATGAGGAAATGCTGCAGGGTTCAGCTAATCAAGAACGGCAAGCAGGTTACAGCATTCATCCCGGGAAACCTTGCGCAGAAATTTATTGACGAGCATGACGAAGTCATCATAGAAAGGATTGGCGGAAAGCAGGGCAGAAGCAAGGGTGATATTCCAGGTGTAAGATTTCAGGTTATAAAGGTAAATGACCAGCCCCTCAGGCTTCTTGTAAAGGGCAAGATAGAGAAGGGCAGGAGATAAAAATGGCAATAAAGATATTTAACATTTATGACATAAGCGAGGTTAAAGTGGAAGACCCTGGCTTGAAGAAATACATAAATCTTGAGCCTAAGCTGATATTGAAAAGCCATGGAAGGGCGACTGAGAGATTCGGCAAGGCAAAGGTGAATATTGTTGAAAGGCTGATAAACCTTGTAGCAGTTCCGGGGCACAGGGGGAAAAAGCATAAGCTGATAAAGGGAAACGCAAGCGGAAAATATTCAAAGAACACAAAGATAGTGCTTGATGCGCTAAAGATTCTGGAAAAGCATGGAAACCCTGTGCAGATTTTTGTCAAGGCAGTAGAGAACTCTACCCCAAGAGACGAGATAACAGTCATAGAGTATGGGGGAGCGAGGTATCCTCAGGCAGTTGACATTGGCCCTTTGAGAAGAATAGGGCTTGCCCTGAGAAACATTGTCCATGGCGCAAGCGACAAGGCATTCGGCAAGAAGAAGAGCGTTGCAGAAGCGCTTGCAAACGAGATTCTGCTTGCAAGCCAGAATTCTCCAGAGAGCTTTGCTGTGCAAAAAAGATATGAAACCGAAAAGCAGGCAGATGCGGCGAGATAAATTTTATTTTTGCTCTGTTCAAGATATATTTCGATATTCTTCCGGGCTTAATCCTGTTGATTCCTTGAAAACACGATAAAGAAATTGCTTAAAAATTCACAATCCCATCGTTCGCTGATGCTCACTTCAGAGCAAGCTCTGGGGTATTTGTGAATTTTTTTGCTTCGCAACCAGCAATTTCAGTCTTTCAAAATCTGACGCAGCAAGCTGCGGGG